>JBBDKK010000121.1:826-25625 GCA_040879395.1 Phycisphaerales bacterium | reverse complement strand
AGTCGGGCTTCTTTTTGGAGGCCAGGTGCTGGAGGGCGTCGTCCTGGTTGTTGAGGATCATGCCCGAGAGGGAGACGACGGCCTTGGCGTTGGCGATGGGGTCGCCGCCGAGGCGTCGGGGGTGGCGGGCGATGGTGCGGTCGGTGCCCTTGTTTACGGAGGGGTTCGCGGGACCGGCTGGCCGTTGGGACTGGCCCGCGGCGGGGGGCTGGGCGGTCTGGCTGGGTGGGCGGTCGGTCATGGCTGCACTTCTATATAGAGGTATCGGCGTTTGAGGTCTTTGGGGGCGTTGTATTGTACGCGCCGGGGGCGTGGGTCTTGCAGGATGGGCGTAGGAGGGGAAAATCGTGGAGAATGCGTGGTGGGGCCGCACACTCTCGGACCTTTTCGCGTATTTTGGGGATGCGAAATCAACCTTTGGTGGATGGGTGGTCGATGTGTTCTTCGTGCCGTATCCGCCCGTCCTCCGCCGACACGGGGGGTTTGTGATCGCTATGATGTGGCGAGAGTGAATCAGAGAACGGTGCCGCCGGAGTCATCACATATACTCGGCCGCCGATCACGCACACGAGAAGCAGGAGTTGCCCGTGGGTCATACCGCAAAGAATCGAACCGCCGCTCGGACCAGAACGGGCACTTTGGCGTGCCTGGGAACGCTGATGGGCTTGTCTTTCATGGGCGGTTGCTCGTGGGATTCTTATATGGACCCGTCGGTGGTGGGCCGGTGGGAGCGGACGCCTACGCGTGTGCCGATCCTGAACCATATTGGAGCGATCGAGGATCCGGAGACCAAGTGGGTGGATGTCTCGGATATCCAGTCGGAGGATCTGATCCCGGAGACTGATATCTACCGGGTGGGTCCTGGCGACTTTCTCGACCTGGTGATCTATGACCTGATCCAGCGCGGGCAGGCGGAACCGCTTCCGCGGCAGGTTGACCAGAACGGGTATATCCAGATCCCGCAGCTGGGTCGGATCTATGTCGCGAGGATGACGGAATCTGAGGTTGCCGATGCGATCGCCCAGAAGATGGCACCGCTTGTGGCCGACCCGCTTGTTTCGGTGGTTGTGCAGCAGCGCCGCCAGCAGGTGTTTCATTTGATGGGGAATGTGACTGCTCCGGGGCCGTATTCGATTCTGAACGCTGATTTTCGGCTTCTGGAGGCGTTGATCGCCGCCGGCGGCTTCCCGCAGTACGCCGAGGACATCTATGTGATCCGCCAGGTTCCCCTGGACGAGGGCGCAGACCGGGTGACTCCCGAAGCGGAGGGGGACCGCGATCTGGGCCCTGGTGATGAGCCAGCGGAAGAGAGCGGCGATGACCTGCTGGATGTGATCGATGATCTTTCTGCGCCGGGGATGATGTCGGGCACACGGTCGGGGACGGGGCTTGTGCCGATGATTCAGACGCAGCCGAGTGATGATGATGAGCCGCTGATCGATCTGCTGGATTCGCCTTCTAACGAGCTGCAGCCCCGGCGTGCGCGGGATGAGGATGCTGACATAGCCCCCCCGGCCCCGCGTTGGCGTTTTTATGACGGCCAGTGGGTGCGTGAATCGGTGCCGGTCGCGGCCCGGCGGCGGATTGTCGGGATGGATTCCTCGACGCTGCAGGATTCACGGGGCGAGCTTTTCACCCAACGGAAGATCCGGGTGCCGGTGGAGCCGCTGATTTCCGGCGATGCCCGGTACAACATCGTGATCCGCCCGGGGGACATCATCAATATTCCGCCTTCTCCGCAGGGTTTTTACTACATTGGCGGCGAGATCAACCGCCCGGGCGTGTTCAACCTTCCGCAGGTCGGGCGTCTTACGCTGCGGCGTGCGGTCATGGCCGCGGGCGACCTGGGCCCGACGGCGATCCCCGAGCGTGTTGACCTGACTCGGATCGTGGGCCCTGACGAGCAGGCGACGATCATGCTGAACCTACGGGCTATCGCGGAGGGGACGCAGCCGGACATCTATATCAAGCCGGACGACATGATCAATATCGGCACGGAGTTCTGGGCGACGCCTCTGGCGATCATCCGGGGCGGCTTCCGGACAAACTACGGGTTCGGTTTCCTGTTGGACCGGAACTTCGGTAATGATGTGTTCGGTGCTCCGCCGTCGAACCGTCAGGGCTTCTGAATTTTGGACGGGGATTCCGGCACCTGCTGAACCCCCGATTTGTGATGATCGTACCGATCCCTGCCCCCGTGGCGGGGATTGTTTGTTTTTGCGCATGGGAACAGCATCCGCGTCCCGATCTGGGAGTGAAGTGGCTGGGAACTGGGTCCGGTTCTGTTTTCGCGCCAATCATCCCGGGCCGGGTATCTGGCCAAAGCGGCCCGAGAATCGTGCCGATTGGTGCGCAGGAACCCCAGAAGCGTTCGCCGACGGCACCCCGGCGTATCCCTCACTAATGACTCTTGAGCAGCGGACTGAATGAGTACGACCAACGCCCCAACCAGCACCGTCGCCGCCGCGGGTCTCCGCACGCAAGAGCGTGTGCTCGGGCTGTTTACGCGTCCGGGGCTTGTGGTCACCGGGATCCTGGGCGTGAGCTTTGTGCTGGTGTTCTTCCGCTGGTTTGTGCATCAGGGAAAGATCAGCCTGGCGCATCCCGAGGACTGGGGCCATGCCTTCGTGATCCCGCTGATTTCGGGGTACATGATCTGGCAACGCCGCGAGGTGATTGTCGCGTCGGAGACGAGGATCTTCTGGCCCGCGCTGGTGCCGTTTCTGCTGGGTATTCAGGCGTATGCCTACAACCTGTTCATGGTGCAGAACCACATGCTTCAGGGCGCGAGCATGATTCTGTCGCTGGGCTCGCTGGTGCTGATGATGGTGGGGCCGGGGGTATTCCGGTTCCTGTTCCTGCCGCTGGCGTACCTGGTGCTGATGATCACGATCGCCGAGGCGATCATGTTGGCGGTGACCTTCCAGTTGCAGCTGCTCGCCTCGCAGGGTTCTTGGCTGATTTTGAACCTGATCGGCTCGCCGTTCGGCTGGTTCACGGTGGATATTGATGGCAACATGCTGATGATCGTCACCAATGCGGGCGAGACGCTGCCGATGAATGTGGCCGAGGCGTGCTCGGGGATGCGGATGGTTGTGGCGTTTTATGCGCTGGCGGTTGCGGTGGCGCTGCTGGGTTCGCCCCAGTGGTGGCAGCGGATCGCGTTGATTCTGCTGGCCGGCCCGGTGGCGGTGTTCATGAACATGATCCGCGTGACGGTGCTTGGTCTGCTGATGATGGTGAACCCGGATTTGGCGGCGGGCGATGCGCACACGGTGATCGGGACGATCCTGCTGGTGCCGTCGCTGCTGCTCTTCCTTGGCATGGCGTGGATGCTCAACCGGCTGATGGGTCCGGCGGAGGATGAGACCGGGAACGCGACAGAAAACAAGAAGGATACGGTGGGATCATGAGTGGAACGCGGATGAGCAAACCCGGGATGCTGCTTTGCTGCGGGCTCAGCGGTCTGATGCTGGCCAGCGCGGCGGGAATCAGCGGGTACATCAACCTGCGAGGCGTGCATCTGCAGAAGACACCGATCTATCCTGAGAACAACCGGCAGGTGGGCTCGATCCCCGACCGCACACCGGGCTGGGAGCAGATCGGCGGCGACCAGATCATGAGCGCTGAGATCCTCGAGACGCTGGGGACGGACAACTATGTCTCGCGGCATTACATCCGCACGCGAGATGAGGACGATGAGAACCCGGTCGTGCTGGACCTGCATCTGGCCTACTACACCGGGATGATTGACACGGTCCCCCATGTGCCAGAGCGCTGCTTTGTGGGCGGGGGGCTTCAGCAGAGCGAGTCTTCGCGTGTGCTTGAGCTTCCGATGGACACCGGGTCGTGGCGGGTGGATTCGAGCGTTCCAGAGCGGTACGCCGGGGGCGGGGAGATCTATACCGTGCGGCTGAGCAACGATCCGTCGATGAGCACCGCTCCCGGATCGCGTGAGCGTTTGCCGCGTGGGATCGGGCCGGATTCTCCGTTCACGATGCGGGTGTCCGAGTTCATCGATCCGCGTGGCGGGAGGATCTATGCCGGGTACTTCTTCATCGCCAACGGTGGGACGAAGGCCAGCGCCAATGATGTTCGGCAGCTGGCGTTTAACCTCGAAGACGACTACGCGTATTACCTCAAGGTGCAGGTGAGCAGCCGCGGGCTTGAGAGCTTTGACGATTTCACGCGGTACTCCGGCGAGCTTCTGGGCGAGCTGATCGGTGAGGTTATGCGCTGCGTCCCTGACTGGGTTGATGTGCAACGCGGGGACTATCCTGAAGACAACCCCCGCGGCGGGTCCGATCTGGCGGCCGCGGGGAACGATGAATGACCTACGATCGCCGGCACCGATGCCGCCGGCAGACGGATGGCGTGCGGCTGTAACCGCATCGCCGGGCGCCCTAGAGCGGGCATGAAAAGGACGACTGCATATGGCATCTCGCGTCAATACTCGTTTTGTGATCATTCTTGTTGTGGGCGTCATCGCGATGCTGGGGATGTTGATCCTCGCATGGAATGTTGCCTACAAGAGCGCGGCCGATCTGGCGAGCCGTGGCGATCAGTTGATGGCCGAGGGCGACATCAAGCAGGCGGAGCGGTCTTACTCGAAGGCGGTCAACAAAGACGCGACCAATCCGATATATCTGGATAAATGGATCGGTGCTCTCGAGCAGATTGTGCCTGAAACCGAGACCGAGTATACGGACCGGTTCTACGGCGATTTCATCGGCGCGATCCGGCAGGCTTCAACCATTCAGCGTCGGGAACCCGCTGCGCATGAACGCTATCTGCAGATCAGGCACGACATGTTGATGACCAGGTATTCGCGTTCGCTCGCGGATAGGAATATTGAGGATGCGACAGGTTCACTCGCGCACTTTACCGGTTCCGCCGAATCGGAAGTGCAGCCGTGGGAGCGGCTCAGGCGCTATCGCGGCCTACCGATCGCCGAGATCGCCAGGAAGGGCGGGGTGATCAACAGTGAGCAGATTGAACTCGGGCTCGAGGATCTTGAGCGTGCGATCGCCGCGGATCCCGACGATGTGGAGTCCATTATCGGGCTCATGAACCTGCGGATGGTCCATGTCAACCGCACCGCCCCCGAAATTGATGTGGCCGCTCGCACGCGGGTGCTTGAAGAGAACATGGGTATCGTTGAGAACTTCCTGGATGAGCACCCGGGCAATGTTGAGATGCGTATTCAACAAATGCTGCTGAGCGCCGACCTCCAGCGGCGAGAGATCGGTTCCCAACTCGACGACCAGGCCCTGGTCGACGCGATGAACGATCTTTACGCGGGGTTTCGGCCCGAACTCGAGGAAATCTATAATCACCTTCTCGGATCGGCTAACGATCAACTCACGATCGAAGTGGTCAAGCTGTACTCCGTTCTTGAGCGTGTGATCCACCCCACAAACCAGCAGGGCAACACCCAGCGGCTGCTGGACCGGATGATCGATTCGGACAAGGAGAACGCGGAACTCTACTGGATCGCGGGCAGCGTGGCGCGTGATGCCAACCAGTTGGAAGAGGCGCTCGGGTGGTATGCCCGCATCGCGGATCTGTCTCCCAAGCCCCTGAGTTATGATGGCATGCGTCAGTATGAGTATCGCCGGCGTGCGCAGCTCTCGCAGGCGGAGATCAAGATCGACCAGGCCATGGCCCTACGCGGGAGCGGAACCCAGGATGAGGTGAACGCCGCGCTGGAATCGGCCTTGGAGTACCGCAACCGGTTCGCCTCGGCTGTCTCCGACGACAACCTGGCGAAGGTCATGCTCGATGGAAAAATCGCCCACGCCAAGCGGGAACTGGACGAGGCGCTCCGTCTTTTCAAGAGGTACAACGACGAGACCCAGCGGAACGATCCCGAGGGTCTGTGGTACGAGGGTCTTGTTGCCTCGGAACTCGGCCAGTACGGCCTGGCCCGCACGGCGCTGACCGAGATGATCCCGCTGGACAGCACGAACCGAAAGCTGATGGCGATGCTCACGCTGGCTCAGATCCATTGGCAGTTGCAGGACTATGACGCGGCCGCCCAGCTTTACAAGGATGTCCTCGTCATCAACCCCGGCGTGCAGCCCGCGATCGATGGTCTGGAAGCGGTGAACAAGGTCCTGAACCCGGAACTCAACGAGGATCCGGTCATCGCGGCGATCTTCACCGCGCGCCAGATGCGCAGTGGCGATGAGGAGAATCCGGGCGATTTCGCGGGCGCCCTCCAGTCGCTCCGCGACGCCGCCGAGACGCACAGCTACGACCCCCGCATCGCCCGCGAGCTGGCATCGCTTCTGCTCGACAGCAACGATGTCGATGGGGCCCGGGCGGTCATCGCTCGGTCGATCGAGAGCAATCCCGACGACGAGAGCCTTCAAGCCATGGCCCAGGCCATGAACTCCACGAACACCACGGACATCCTGATCGAGATGATCCGTCAGTCGGAGCGTTCAGAACTCGACAAGCTGCTGACGGTTGCCCAGGTCGCCTCCGACCGCGACCGGCCCGAGCTTCTCGACAGCACGCTGGAAGAACTCAAGAAGATCGCTCCCGATGACAAGCGGGTGCTCGAACTCCGCTTTGTGCATGCCCTGAGAAACAACGATCTGGAGACCGCCCGCGGTCTGGCAGCGCATGGCCAGCTCTCTCGGCTGGAAAAACTGGGCTTTGAGGCGCGCATCGCCACCACGGAGGGCAACCCCGAAAAAGCGATCGACCTTCTGGAACAGGCGGCGGCTTCGGGCCGTGCAGATGCCTCGGTGTTCCATATGCTCGCGGTCCTGCAGCGCGAGACCGGCCGATATAACGAGGCGATTCAGTCGTTCGAGCGGGCCCTGTCCATCAGGCCCGACAATCAGCAGTCGATCACCGAGTATGTCGTGACGCTGGCCACCATGGGTCAGTACGAGCAGGCCCTGAGCGTTGCCCGACGCATGCAGCGGTACGGTTCCAACGATCCGGCATTCATGAACATCTGGCTCAACCTTGAATCGCTCTATGGCGGCGAGCAGGGACGGGACTTCGCGATCAATCAGCGCGAGCGGATGCTGGAGATCAACCCGACGAACATCGACAACCGTTACCAGCTTGCGCGGCTCTACATCACGACCAAGCAGTGGGACGCGGCGAGGATGCTCATCGATCAGCTCCGCGCGGAGAATGATCGGCTCATCTTCGTCGAACTCGACGCGACCTGGTACGCCGATCAGGGGGTGTACGACGGCCGCAACGCGCTGACCGTCGCCAATGAGGTCTTCGCCAACTACATCGCCTCGCTGCCCTCGCCCGTGGGGGCCGAGCCGTATGTGGCCAATGCCGAGTTCATGCTCAGCCGCGGACGGCCGGACCTGGCCGAGGCGGCCGCAAGGGAGGCGATCGAGCGGCAATCCGCCGAGACGATGCTTGGGTCGAAGCTGCTCGGTGACCTTTATATGCGGATCAACAACTACGCCGGTGCCGCCGAGGCGTACCGGGAAGTGATCGACGCCGGCGCGGACGAGGACCACAGTTTCCGTGCGCGGCTCATCGAGACCCTCGTTCGTATGCAGCGCTACGACGATGCCCAGGGGGCCTACGACGCCCTCCCGGAGAGCAAGAAGGGTGAAATGGTCACCCGTCTACAGGCCGCCGACATCGCCATCGGGCGTGGCGACCGCGAGGAAGCCGGGAGGATCATGGACCGTGCCGTGGCCAACTATCCCAACGAGCCGCTGGTCTATATCAAGCGCGCAGAACTGATGATCGGTGAGGAATCTTTGCTGACCGATCTGCAGTCGGATATCAACAGGGCGCTCACGCTCGATGCCAACAGCTGGCGTGCTTACCGGGTGCGGGCGGCGGCGTACTTCGCGCTCGATCGGCGCGACGATGCGCTCGACGACCTGCGATCCGCGATCCGGCTCAACCCGTCGCTTGACCAGTCGGTCTACGCCGTGCTCAACGAGATGCTCTCGCAGGATGGCCGCGCGGGTGAGGCCATGGCCATCGCCCGGGAGATCGTTTCGCGTCGTTCAAACGATGCGAACCTGATCTCACGCATCGCCGGGCTCTTCGCCTCCCGCGACCACTGGGACTACGCGGCCGAGTTCTACGGCCAGGTGTGGGACACACGCCGCGGTATCAACGACGGGGCGACCTATATCGACGCGATGGTCCGCACACGGCGCCCGGATATCACCGCCGCCAACAATGTGATCAACACCCTCGCGACAATGGTGGGCGATATCAACAAGAGCGCGGGCCTTCTGGCCGCCCAGGCGTTGGTGCTTCAGGCCGCCGGCCGGGATGAGTTCGCCATTCAGCAGATCACCAAGGCCTTCGATCTCTCGGTCAAAAGCGAGGCGGAACTGCTCGGGTGGTCGGGAAATGTTTCTCGGTTCTTCGAGAACCGCCCCACACAGGAATATGTGCAATATCTCGAGGCCCTCAAACGGCGTACCAACGATGGCAACATTCTTGACTGGCTGGATCTGTTCATCGCCCGCGACCTGCTGAGCGAGGATCAGGTACCCTCCCGAGCGTTCGAGATTGTTGAGCGTCTGGCGAGGGAAGCACGCAACCCCGAGCTGCGTCTGCGTGCCTACCGCCTGCACGGGACGACCCTTTTCGGGCAGGAACGGTTCGAGGACGCCGCCGATGTCTGGCGGGCGGGCCTGGAAGTCTTCTCGGACGACTGGGAAATGAACAACAACCTGGCGTATGTGCTGTCCGAGAAAATGGATAATCCCCAGGAGGCGATGAGTTTCGGCCAAAGGGCGATCGACAAGAACATCGACCGCAGCGAGGCGTACGAGACCATGGCCAGCATCTACATCCGTCTGGGTAGATATGATGAGGCCCAGCAGATGATCGAGGCCGGCTCGGGCTATATTCAGTCTGTGCCCGGTCGCGTGACCATGCTGATCACGAACGGGCGCCTGGAGATGGCCCGCGGGAACCTCTTGGAGGCCCAGACCAAGCTCACCGAGGCGCAGTCGATGCTGCGTTCATCTCCCCAGGCGTATCCATCCCTGGAACAGGACATCGAGGCGTTCGAGCAGGATATCAACTCAGCCGAGGGCTGATCCGGCCGAGAATGATGATTCAAGAACATAACGCGACGACCACGCACGCGTCGATGGCCCCGGGACAGTTCTCGGACCATCATCAGGATAACGGAGCAGCGTAATGAGCATCCAGCAACCTCCCCGCCCACCCGCCGGCCCACCCCGCAGCCCGGGAGCTTCTCCGAACGCCGGTGGCGGCGCGTCCGCATTCGATCCGCTCAAGCTTCTTCAGAAGTACAAGTATCTGCTTGCCGGCTCGGTCTTCGCCGGAGCGGTGGTCGGGGTGGCCACCCATTACTTCCTGCTGTTCTTCTTCCCCGGTTTCAGATCGACGGTCCTGTTCGAATGTTCACCCGTCCAGACCGAGATCCAAGTCATCTCCTCCGACACGATCGACGAGGATGAAATGGCGAGATTCATGGGCACCCAGGTGGAAACCATCAGAGGCGAGCTTGTCATGAACGCCGTGCTCTCCGATGCACGGCTTGAGGCGGAGGCGCCTCACTGGACATCACAGTTCTTAAAGAATGGCAATCTGGATATTGTGGAAGCCTATGAAGAACTTGAAAAAATCATCAATGCCAGGTCACTGCCCAATACATATCTGATCGAGCTTTCTGTCCAGGTGGGCGACCGCGAAGACGCCGCTGGCCTGGTGGGTCTGGTTAAAGACAACTACATCCGAATCCTCAACTCCGGCACCAGCACAGGCGTTACGCGGCGTAAACAACAGATCCAGAACGCCATCAAAGAGGCCAACGCCACACTTGATTCACTCACGGCCCGAAAAAACCGGCTCATGCGTGAGCAGGGGGTGGGTTCCGCCGATGTATCCGATTCGGCCGAAGGCGAGATGCTGCGGCTTGTCAATGCAGAGATCGTGAACCGTCAGCAGCAGATCGAGGCATACCAGGTCATGCTCGAAAGCGATGAGGCGCAGCTCAAAAAAGAAACCCCGATCGTGTACGACTCGACGCTGCGCGAGCGTGTCGAGCAGATGCCGCAGGTTCTTACTCTCAAACAGCGCATAAGTGACTTGCAGTCCTCACTTTCATCGCTTGAATCCGGGGGATTTGGCCGCGAGCATCGGACATACAAAATCACGCTCCAGCAACTCGAGGCAACCCAGCGCGAGCTGACGGATGTCCGTGAAGCACTTCTCCTCGAAGCGTTCGAAAGCCGTGTCGAAGCGGCCAGAATGGCGATGAGGCAGTTCAGAGCGCAGATCGCGGATCTCACCACAGAGCAGGAAACGCTCCAGGCCAAGCTCAACGAGCTGACGCAGACCTCGGAAGAAATCGAGGAAATCAACAGACAGATCGAAAGCGCGATCGCGCTCATGGCTCAGCACGAAATGAACCTCGCGGACCTGACCATGACTTCCGGCCTGGATACCGCCAGCAGAATCACGGTCGCCAAATCCGAAAATGTGCCAGACCGCCCATCTTTTCCCGTGATATACATCATCGTACCCGCAGTGATGTTCCTCATCACCGGCCTGACCGCGGTCACAATCGTGGTCTTCGAAATGCTCGACCAGCGCGTTAAGAGCGCGGCCGATATCGCCCTGATCCCCCGCACACCCATCCTCGGAATCATCCCCGATGCCGAGGAGGATCCCGCGCGGCACGAGTCGCTGGCGACGCTCTTCATGGACAGCCCCAACTCTGTGCTCGCCGAACACTTCCGGCAGCTGCGGACCAAGATCGTCAAGAACATGCAGAGCCACGACCACAAGACCCTGCTGATCGTGGGTGCCATGCCCGGATCGGGCGCGACAAGCGTCACCACGAACCTCGCCCAGGCGTGCATCGCCGCGGGCAAGTCCGTCCTAATCGTGGATACCAACTTCCGCCGCGCCCGTGTCCACAACGCGTACGGGCTCCAGGACTCACCGGGGCTCGCGGAGGTCCTCGCCGGCAAGAACAGTATCGATGAGGGAATCCAGCACATCCAGTCCGGCCCCGACATCCTCCCGGCCGGATCACGCAATCTGCGCGTCGTCGAGCGCCTCGGCACCGACAAGATGGGTGAGGTGCTCGCCGAGGTGTCCTCGCGATATGACATCGTTCTGCTCGATGTCGCCCCGGCGATCGTTTCTGGCGACGCCATGACGCTGACGGCCCAGGTCGATGCCACCATGCTCGTGGCCCGCGCCATGCAGGAAAAGCGGGGCCAGATCGCACGCCTCAAGAACGAACTCAGCGATTCTCGCGCCGAGTTCCTGGGCGTCCTGGTCAACGGCGTCAAGAGTTCCGCCGGAGGTTACATGCGCAAAAACATCCGCACTTCGCACCAGTACCACGCCACCGAAGCAGCGCAGGCAACCTGAGCCCGGAGCATTCGTTTGGCCAAGGAGTTCCCCAACCAGACAGGACGCCGCGTCCTGGTCACCGGCGGCGCCGGGTTCATCGGCTCGCACCTCGTCGAGCACCTCCTCGCCCAAGGCGCATCGGTCACGATCATCGACAACCTCTCGACCGGGCGCCGCTCGAACCTGGCACCGGTGATCGACCGTGTCGATTTCATCCAAGCGGATGTCTCGGCGGGCTTGACGCGGCTGTCTGCCGCGTCGGATTTCGACGAGATCTACCACCTCGCCGCCGCGGTGGGCGTGGAACTGGTGCTCGATGATCCGATCGGCTCGATCAAAACCAATATCCACGAAACCGATGCACTGCTCGATTTCGCCCTCGCCCATGGCCGCCCTCCCGTCCTGATCGCATCGTCGTCAGAGGTCTATGGAAAGCCGGCCGGGGCGGTCTTTTCAGAGAACGACGACCTCATCCTGGGCCCCACCACCGTCACCCGCTGGTCCTACGCCCACACCAAGGCCATCGATGAGCACCTCGCCCTGGCCTACCACAGCAAGCACGGCCTCCCCGCCGTGGTCTGCCGCTTTTTCAACACCGTCGGCCCGCGACAAGTGGGCCGCTACGGGATGGTCCTGCCCCGATTCGTGGAAGCCGCCCT
This sequence comes from Phycisphaerales bacterium, assembly GCA_040879395.1. GTDB lineage: Bacteria > Planctomycetota > Phycisphaerae > Phycisphaerales > UBA1924 > UBA1924. The sequence continues at coordinate 13,611 of JBBDKK010000121.1, read as the reverse complement.
GGCAAACAACCCACTGAGTGTTTTCGGCGACGGATCCCAATCCCGCTGCTTCTGCGATGCACGCGATGTGGTCGTTGCCCTGCCCAAGCTGGTCCGCTCCCAAGCCTGCCACGGACGGGTGTTCAATATCGGCTCCGATCAGCCCATCACCATCTCGGCCCTGGCCCAGACCGTCATCGAAACGCTCGGCTCCTCTTCGACCATTGAATATGTCCCATACTCCGACGCCTACCCCGCCGGTTTCGAGGACCTGCGGCACCGCAAGCCGGACCTGAGCCGCATACGCGAGGCGATCGGCTTTGAGCCCGTGCACGACCTGGCGCGGACGATCACGGATCTCGCCACTGAGGCACGCGCCCAGCCCGCTGCGCACGGGGGTGGGTCATGAACCTACAGGATACGCTCCCAGAATACGGCGCCTCGATGGACACCTTCCAGGCAGAATCCGATCCGCTGGAGCCAACAAGCACCCAGATCACAGGGGTAACCTCCTCCGATTTCGCCCAGAACGCCATGGACCAGCTCGACATTCTCTCGGGCTATTCCCTGGTCTTCGCGGCCGCGTTCCTGGTGACCGTGCTGATCACACCGCTGATCCGCAAGCTCGCGGTCGCAAACGGCATCGTCGATCACCCATCAGAAGAACGCAAGATCCACAAGTGGCCCATCGCCTATCTCGGTGGGGTCGCCGTCTACCTCGGCATCATCGCCGGGCTGGCGTTCAGCTATCTCACCGCCGAGATCCCCGGTATCATCGACTACCACCCCATGAGCGAGGAGCATATGGCCGACGGGATGTTCCACCCGATCGTCCCGCCGTGGATCGCGCTGGGGATGACATCCATCGTGCTCGTGGGCCTGCTCGACGACATCACCGGCATCCCGCCCCGAGTCAAACTCGGCGGCCAGCTCGTGGCCGCGGCCGCGCTGGCACTGGGCAATGTCGGCATCAATGTCGCCGCCGGCGTGCTCAAGCCAACACTCGGTCGCCTGCTGGACAACGAGAACCTGATCTACACCATCCCCCTGCCCGCCGACATCCCCGGCCTGGGATCGAGCATCAACCTGGATCTGATCTACTGGTCGGGCACCGCCATCATCGCCATCTTTGTTCTGGGCGCGTGCAACGCATCCAACTTCATCGACGGCCTCGACGGGCTGCTCACCGGGGTCACCGCCATCGCCATGGTCGGGCTCCTGGCCATCGCCCTGACCATGGCCGTCATGGACGACGGCCCCTTCGACGCCCCGCGGATCATCTTCGGCCTGGCCGTCTTGGGCGCGTGCCTCGGGTTCCTGCCCCACAACTTCAATCCCGCTTCGATCTTCCTCGGCGATACCGGGTCGCTGCTGCTGGGCTACTGCAGCGCGGTGATGATCCTCTCACTGGGCGACACCGGCAAAACCTGGCTGGTGGCCGCCGGATTGATCATCTACGCCATCCCGATCATCGACACCGCCCTGGCCATCATCCGGCGCAAGCTCGCGGGACGCAAGATGTCCGACCCGGATTCCGACCACTTGCACCACATGCTCAAGCGGGCCTTCGGTGTCAAGGGGGCGGTCTTCTCGCTCTACGGCATCGGGATCGTTTTCTGCCTGCTGGGCGTGATGCTCAGCTACTTCCGCGGGCGCATCATCTACGCCCTCGTGCTCATGATCGCTTCCTACATCGGCGTCTACGCCATCAAGGTCGCCCGGCAATCCCAGATCCACCAGCACGCCCACAAGCCCAAACCCCAGACCCCGGCCTCCTCTGCGCCCAAAGGCCGCGCCGGCAAGTCCACTCCGCGGATGCCCAAAGACTCCGGTGCATCGGAAATCACACCGCCATCGCGCCCGCTTCCCGCTGGGGATTGATCGTGTCCCCACCAGCCCGCGGCCCCTAAGCCGGCTCGTGCTCGATGGCGAACTTGATCGTCGCCTTGGCATCCTTGAGCGCCTCGCGGGCCTCCGCCTCCGAACGGATCAGCCGCCCGCCGACCTTGATGTTGAGCTTCGGGCGGGTCTTCTTGTTCTTCCCGATCACCCAGCCCTCGTTTACCATCACCTCGAGCGTCTGCAGGTACAGGAAAATCTCGCTGCTCTGGGCGCCACCGATCGTATGGCGCTTGATCGCGGTCTCCAGTTCCTTATAGATAGCCTCCAGATCAGACTCTTTGCGCAGGATGTCGACCAGAATCTTCCAGGTCCCCGTCAGCGGCAGCATCGACTCACCCCGCTTGTAGCATTTGATGCGTGTAATGCGGCCCTCGCGGAGCACACCCTGGTAGACCTCCTCGGCGTTGCTCAGATTCAGCTTGAAATCGTTGAGGGCGGAGATCTGGAACTTGCTGCTGCGCCCGCTGAAGCGCTCGATGAGCTGCTTGGACGAGCCCACATCGAAAGAGCCGAAACCGGCTCGGTCGATGTCCTCGTTGGCGAAACCGCCCTTGGCCAGCCACCTCCACGCCTGGGCGGGCCGCAGGTTCAGCCCGGCGTCTTTGGCGATCTGTTGGCAGTGCTCCTTGAGATCCGTGAAACGGCCGTTGGAGGCGTACCAGAACTCGGCGAAGCGGATGTGCTGATTGATGTTCTGCCGCCCCTTCTCATCGTACTGCGATCGGAGCCAGCCGGCATCGAGTTCGCCGCGCTCGCACTCGAGGATGCGGTACGCCACCTCGCGCGCGGTGGAATGCGCCAGCGTCATCCCCGCCGAGAGGATCGGGTCGGCAAACCCGGCCGCCTCGCCGCAGATCCACCAGTTCTCTCCGGCCAGTTTGTTGGCCAGATGCGACCAGTTCTTGGTCGTCAGCACCTTGCCGCCGGTAGAACTTTTCGCGCCCGCCAGCAGCTCGCGGATCTCGGGGTGTTCCTCGATCGCCCGCTCGTAGACTTCCCTGGGCGTGAGCCCGGTCTCCTTGTAGTACTCGCTTGGGCACACCAGCCCCATCGATGCGCGCGATGGACCGAGCGGGATGAACCAGATCCAGCCGTAGGGCAGCGACCGGATCTGGATGCGGGTCCCGCCCACGCCGATCTCGATCGCCCATGTCGCGTTGTCGTAGTAATCCCAGAACGCCACATTGCGCAGCGTCGTCGGGGCCTCGCTCTCGATGCCCAAGCCCTTGCGCAGAACCGCGGCGTGCCCCGACGCATCGACATAATGACGCGCCGTGATCACTTCTCCCGAATCCAGCCGCAGACCCGTGACCCGGTCCCCATCGGACAGAACCTCGCGGACCATCGTCTCCTGCCGCACATCGGCGCCCATTTCCTCGGCGTGCTCGAGCAGAATCCGGTCGTACCGCTCACGCTCGACCTGGAAGGCCGTGTGCCGACGCTGACCCTCGTATTTCGCGGGGCGGGGCTGATCGACGAACTCCTCGACCGGATAGAAATCGAGGTTCCACGCCTCGTTGTCGCATCCCCATGTGAATGTCGCGCCCAGTTTCACCGGGAAGTTGGCCGCCTCGACCTTGTCCCAGACCCCCATCTCGTCGAGTATCACGCTGATCCCGGGCAACTGCGACTCGCCGATATGCTCACGCGGGAACCTGGCCTTCTCCAGGATCAGGACCGAGAGATCCGGGTTGTACTTTTTGAGCAGGGGGGCGACGGTGGTCCCGCTGGGCCCGCCGCCCACGATCACGACATCCACATCGGCTTGGGTACCGGCGGCCTCGGCTGGTTGGCTGATCATCCATAAACCTTTGAAAAACAGGAATCGCCCCGCGAACAACGCAACGGAACAGCCGCCGCGACCACGCTAGACTCAGTACACCATACATCGGATCGGCCCGCGGGCCAATCCCGAAACACGACTATGAGAGGCCATGATGACCCAGCATATCCGCAAACCATTCGTCGGGGGCAACTGGAAGATGAACACCGACGCCGCCGAGGGCACACGGCTCATCGAAGGCTTGGTGAGCGGTCTGGGCGACGGCCTCGGCAGCTCGGGCATCGAAGTGGTTGTCTACCCGCCATTCGTCTACCTGCGGGACATCGCCGCCCGCCTGGGAGCGTCCGATATCGCGCTCGGGGCCCAGAACTGCTATTACGAGCCAAACGGAGCGTTCACCGGCGAGATCTCGACCGACATGCTCAAGGACTGCGGCGTTTCCAGCGTCCTCGCCGGGCATTCCGAGCGCCGCCATGTGCTAGGAGAGAACGATCTTACTGTCAACCGCAAGGTGCGGGCCGCGCTGGAAGCCGGGCTGGGTGTTGTGCTCTGCGTGGGTGAAACACTGGAACAGCGTGAATCCGGCCGCACGGACGCGATCAACGAGCACCAGGTCCGCGCCGGGCTCGAGATGGTCGCCAAGGAACAACTGGGATCGGTCGTCATCGCCTACGAGCCGGTCTGGGCGATCGGAACCGGCAAAACCGCCACCCCCGAGGACGCCCAGGAGGCCCACGCCAACATCCGCGAGCTGATCGCCAATATGTACGACCAGCGGGCCGCCGACGCCCTGCGGATCGTCTACGGCGGGTCCATGAAACCGGGGAACGCGGCCGAGCTGATGGCGATGCCCGATATCGACGGCGGGCTCATCGGCGGGGCCTCGCTCAAGAGCGATGACTTCCTGGCCATCGTCGGGGCCGGCGCGTCGCGGGCTGTCTGACCGCCCCACCCGGCGGCCGCGACAAGCCCGTGTGGGGCATAGTCCGGGCCCCGGGCGGCTGATGCAATCCGCGATCGCGCCTAGACTTCCCTCCCCCTCCGCGCCGGACCCGGCGACGGGAACCGACCCAATCAGGAGCAGCGTGTGCTGACATTCGCCCTCATGAACGAACCGATCTCACAACTCTCCGCCCACTCGGCGATGACGGGCACCCTCACGCTGGGGTTGAGCCCGATGATGACCAACCTGCTCGTCGGGCTGTTCCTGCTGATCTCCGTGGCGATGATCCTGCTGGTGCTGATCCAGCGTCCACAGGGCGGCGGGCTCAGCGGCGCGTTCGGAGCCGGCGGCGGCGGTGGCGGCGCGGGGCAGACCGCATTCGGCACCAAGACCGGCGATGTGCTCACCTACGGCACCATTGCCATCTTCATCGCCTTCCTCCTCTGCGCCATCGTGCTCAACTTCGCGGCCCGTCCCTCAACCGGCCCCTCGACACAACCGACCCTCACCGCCCCCCAGGGCACCCTCCCGGATCAGCAAGGCACCCAAACCGGTGAGACCGAGGCCGACGGTGAGCCCGTGGATCTCTCGGGCACGCCCGGCGAAACCGTCCCCGGCGACGACGGGGACGCGACCACCGACCCGGCCGGGGTGGGCTCGGGCGGGGATCCAGTCGGCGGCGAGCCGACGGAAGACGAATAATGTCGATGTCTTGACAGTGACGGGCGCGGGGCGTCTTCAGGGAGTTTGCTCGTGATTCGAAGCATGACCGGTTTCGGGGACGCATCGGGCGGGGACAAATCCTCGGTGTACAGCGTCGAGGTCCGCAGCGTCAACAACAAGTTTCTCAAGATCAGCACGCGGATCCCCGACCGGCTCGCTTCGCTGGAGCCCGAGATCGAGCAGATCGTGCGGGCCACCATCTCGCGAGGGTCGGTGACCGTGACCGTCGCCTGCACGGACCTCGACGAGGGCGCCGCCCAAGAGATCAACACGGCCGCGCTTCGCAAATACGCCCAGCAGGTGGCCGATTCGACCGGCGCGCCGCTGGAATCGGTCGCCGTGGCCAGCCTGGTCATGCTCCCGGGGGTGCTCTGCCCCCCCACCGACGAATCCCGGCTCAAGCGCGCCCGCGAGGCGGTCCGCCCGCTGGTCGAGCTGGCCCTTGAACACCTGATCGCCATGCGCACCCGCGAGGGTGTGGCGTTGAACGATGACCTGGCCGGGCACCTGGACTTCATCGCCGAGCGCCTTGCCCAGATCACTGATTTTGCCCCGCGGGTGATCGCCGACTACGAAAAGCGGCTCAAATCCCGCATGGACACCCTGATCTCCGGGGCGGGCGCGGAGATCGATCAGGGCGATCTGATCCGCGAGATCGCGGTGTACGCCGAGAAGACCGACATCGCCGAGGAGATCTCCCGCCTCAGCGAGCACCTGGTGCATTTCAAGGACATGCTCGGCGACGATTCCGGGCGACCCATCGGGCGCACCATGGATTTCCTCGCCCAGGAGCTGCTGCGCGAGGCCAATACCATCGCCAGCAAGAGCCCCGATGCCCAGATGAGCCGCCTGATCGTGGAGATCAAGGGCGCGATCGACCGCATCAAGGAGCAGGTCCAGAATGTCGAGTGAGCCCGCTCCGGGTCACCGACCGATCCCAACCGAGGTGCGACCGTGCCGCCATCACGCCAGCAGCTGAGTCAGCGTGAGATCGACGCCGTCCTCGCCATCTACGACATCGGGCGGGTCCACGAGATCAGCGAGCTGGCGGCGGGTTCGGTGTACTCACCCAAAGTCATCGCCCGGACAGACCGCGGCAAGCTGCTGCTCAAGCGCCGGGCGCGCGGGCTGGACATGCCCGGGCTGGTCGCGTTCAGCCACGAGGTGATGCTCGGCTGCCTTGCTGCGGGCGTGTGCGTGCCGCCGCTGCTGGGCACCAAGGCCGACAACAACTCCATGGCGCAGTTCGAGGACCATATCTACGAGCTGTTCGTTTTCATCGACGGCGAACCCTTCGACCGGCGTCGGCCCGAACACGCCGGGCAGGCCGGGGCCCTGCTGCGGGAGGTCCACAGCGCGATGGACGGTCTGCGGCCGACCTTCGAGCCCGCTCTGGAGCCGACGGTCATCGACACCGGGCGGCTCAAGGCCCTCGAAGACCGGCGTGACGCCCTGCCGAAAGGGTTGGGAGAGCAACTCTCGCGGCTGATGGGCTATGGCGACGAGCTGGCCCGGGCCAACACTGGGCGGCCCGCGCTGGTCCACGGCGACTGGCACCCGGGGAACATGATCTTCCGTGGCGACGAGATCGTGGCGATCTGCGATTTCGACAACTGCCGGGTGGGGTCACGCCTTCGCGAGATCGCCCAGGCGATGGTGCATATCTCGCTGGTCCCGCCCGGGCCCGGCCAGCGGGCCGCGGACGCCGAGCCAAAGCCGGAACTCGACGCCCTGCGTGCGTTCTGGAGCGGATACCGCGACCAGTCGAGCTCGCAACCGCCGCCCCTGCCGGCCCGCCTGTGCTTGGGGCTGATGCCCGCGGTGATGATCGACGAGGCCTTGGCCACCCTCCCCGCGATGGCCAGAGGGGATGGGGGGGGTGGGGTCGATGGGGGGATTTCGCTGCTGACCGCGGTCGGGCGCAAGGCGGCGTGGCTCGATGAGCACCAGGCGGATCTGCGGGCCCTGCTGGAATACTGAACAACCCCTTGCCGGAGGGTGTATATTCATATGATGAGACCAAGCTATCTATATAGAGCACTGCCGGTATTTGCAGCCGCTGCGTTTGCCGGTGCTTCCCAGCCGGCGGCTCAACCGGATGAACAGGCCGCACAGCCCGACACCCGCAACCGTGGGCAGGTCGACACGGGGGTCGAGGTCCGTGAGCTGGTGGAGTTGCTGGGCAGCGATTCATGGCTGGAGCGGGACCTGGCGATGATCGAACTGGGGGGATTGCACCCGCGGATCACGCTGGAGGACCTTGAGGGGTTCCTGCCCGATCCGGACCTCTCGGCCGAGCAGCTTGCCCGGCTGGTGCAGGCGGCGCGGGACCGGTACATGACGCACCCCAAGGGCGCGCTGGGGGTTTCCTTCGGGACGATCCGCATCGGCTCGATCGAGGTGATGCCGATCCAGGACGATGAACGCTTCCCGGCCAGCGCGATGCTGCGCGGGGGCGACCAGATCGCCATGGTGGGCGACACGGTCATCGACGGCTCGCTCTCGCTGCGGGCCCAGATCCTCTCTCGTGAACCCGGCGACACCCTGCCGGTGCTGGTGATCCGCCTGGGCGAGCTGATCGAGATGGATCTGCCGCTGGGTTCCTACGACGAACTCACGGGCGCGGCCCGAATGGACCCGGAGCTGATGCGCATGGCGTTGATGCTCCGCTGGCAACGCCTGGGCATCGAGGTGCCGCGTCCTGAGTCGATCGGGACGGATATCGGTGTCGATTCCTGGGCCCGGGCGGCGTTTCCCGAGGGGGCCCAGCCGGACCCGCGCGACCCGGACAGGCGGACGAGGACCGCGCTGGTCATCAGCCCGGAGATGCCCGTATCCACAGGGTACGGGTATCGGCCGACCGTGATGACGCCCTGGGCGAGCGAGCAGGACCTCCACACACGGACGGGCGCGGAAAGGACGGAGATCAACGAGGGGCTTGCGCGGCCGCTGATCGCCAAACTGGACCTACTCGGTCGCTATCGCGATCAGATCGCGACGGCGATGGCCGGGGCCGAGGGTGCTGATGCGGATGAACTGGCAAGCAAGGCCGCGGAGATCGAGGAACAGATCACCCGGACGCACGCTGAGCTTGGTGCGCTCGCCGGTCCGGATTCTGAGCAGCCCTGATCGCAGCCCTGATCACCGATCGTCGATGGTTTCCAGAAGCTGTTCCACGGCCGCCCGTGCGCGGGCGATGCACGGCTTGTCGGTATCGCCGTCGGTCAGTGCCAGGGCCCGCTTGCAGCGCTGGATGCACTTTCGCTTCATCGACGGGCTGGGGATTTCCAGGCCGTTGTCGAAGACATCGCCGAGTTTGACCAGCCGTGCCTGCCAGGGGGCATCGGCCAGTCGCTGGTCGTACTCCGGCTCGCGCTCGGCCTCGATGAGCATCATGTTCTTGGTGAGGGCCGCCACGCAGTCGGCGACTGCGGTCCCGAAACGGCGGTGGATAGCATCGTAATCGGTGGGAGTGTCCTCGATGGTGTCGTGGAGGATGGCGGCGCAGAGGACGGTTTGGTCATCGCATCCGAAGATATCGCGCACGATCAGCGCCACCCGGAATGGGTGGGCGATGTAGGGCGTCTTCTTGTCCTTGCGGAGCTGGTGGCGGTGGGCTCGGGCGGCGTAGGTGGCGGCTTCGAGCCATATGCGGCTCGTTCCGGTCTGGCCGCCGGACGGGGATTGGGGTTGGTTGTCGGATGCGGGGGCGTGGGTCATATAAAAGGATAGCCGCCGGATTGGGACCGATCGGGACGAATGCTCAGCAGCGTTCGACGACGATGCGGGCCTTCGCGGGCGAGCCGCCGTGCTCATCGAAGATCATCAGTTCGTTCTCGCCGGATTCCTTGAGCCAGGCGGCGGGGATGGCCAGGGGCATGGCGGGTTCGACGGCCTTGCCGTCGGGCGTGCCCACGAAGTATCGTCCCAGGGCGTGGCCGTTGACATAGGCCTGTCCCTTGCACAGGCCGGCGCAGTCGAGACTGAGGGCGACCTTGACATCGGGGCTTGGGAAGGTGGTGCGCCACCATGCGGGATGGGAAACGCTGTTCATCTTCGTCTTGGCGATCCCATCGAAGTCGATCTCCGCCGGCGGCTCCCACTTGGCGAAGGACCACTCGCATTTGTCGGTGATGGGGTTGGCGGCCTCGATGAACTGGGCCTCGGCGTTGATCATCTTGTGCATCTGTTTGACGAATGCTTCGCCGTCGATTGAGACGGCGTTGTTCTCGAAGGCGAGTTGGAGGACATTGTTGCCGCGCTTGGTGGCCTCGTCGTCGAGGACCAGGGTGTAGGGCTTGTTGGGCTCGATCAGGCGGAGGGGCTCATCGTTGAGGATCACCATCACCCGCACGCTCATGGCGGGCAGTTCGACGATGATCGAGGATTTTTTGAGGTGCTTGAAGGACCATGTGATGCGGTCGGGGAGGGTGGAATCGCCGGGTTGGAGGCCGAAGACCGGGGATTTGAACGAGAGGATCTCGACCGGGTTGGCCTGCTCGATGGTGCACTTGCCGGGCTTGAAGGCGGTGTCCTCGATCACATGGCCAAAGACACCCTTGCGGGCGGTCATATCGGTGCCCGAGTCGACGCGGCCCATGTTGTCGGCGAGCATGACCAGTTGCTGATCGCCCTTCTTGGTCGAGAGGGCGATGGAACGCTCGGCCCCGGGGCCCGAGCCGATGACGCCCATGTGCTCGCCGTCGACGAACATCGAAATGCGGTTGGCGGATTCGGGGGCGCGGACCTTGAGCTTCTTGCCCGAGGGGTTCTTGATGGTGACGCGGTACCAGCCGTAGCCGTAGGGCGTGCCGAGTTCGGAGAGGTCTGCCGGGCCGGGAATCTGGGCGTAGCGTGGGCTGACGCCGCTGATGTGCTCCTCGGGGACGGAGCACTCCCAGTTTCCGGTGGTGACCTTGGGCAGCTTGTCGCCGGCGAAGCCCTCGGGGTACTTGGTGTTGTGGTTGCGGGGGCTGCCGGCGGGGTCGATGTGGGTGTGGGACTTGCCGTTAAGCGAGGGGATCGGCTCGCCGGTGGGGGTCAGGCCGCCGACGCCGACGAAGACATGGTTCTCGTGGACGAAGGTTTCATCGGCCATCTCATCGCACATGACGATCAGGGTCATGCCCTCGTGGTTGGTAACCAGGGGCTTGCGGCCCTTGGGGACCTCGACCTCCATGGGGGTGCCGTTGATGGAGACCTCGCCGATGGCATTGGCCGGGCCGAAGAGCACCAGGGCCTTGTCGGTGGCGGTGAGCGCGTTGAGACTGGTGTAGTCGAGGATGTGCGTGGATGACAGGTGGACATCGAGCAGGCACCACTGGACGCGCTGGTGGCCTAGGCGGACGGGGAGCTGGGTGCCGTCGGAAAGCAGGAGGTTGAGTGTGCCCGGCTTGGAGCGCGGGGGGGAGAAGATGAAGACGACCGAGCCCTGCGAGCCGCGCATGTGGGTTACGGCGTGCCCGCTGATGGCCTGCTCGTCGTTGCTGGGGTCGATGACGATCGGGGGGTCCTCGTGCTCGGTGTGGGCCAGCACGCGGCTGAAGCTGGAGGCGAACATGGTCAGGCGCCGGGGCGGCAGGCCCTGGGCGGTCATGCGGCCGTGCTCATCGAGCATGGGGCAGGCGTCCTGGGTGGGTGCGTAGGGGGAGAACTCGCCCTGGGGGGACATGCCGGCGTAGAAGGCGTTGGTGGTGCCGCTGGAGAAGTTGCCCAGGTTGAACTGGCCGCCGGCGCACATGATCTCGGCGAGCTGGCGCTGGTAGACGAGGCCATCGACGCAAGGGGGCTTGGGATGCGAGAACGCTGGCCGGGACTTGGGGCCGTAGTCGATGACGATCTCGGGCTGGTTGGGGCGGACGGCCTGGAGCTGGCGCATGATGCCGAACATGTCGCCTGACCCCGACCAGCCGTCGATATCGCCCTCGACACCCTGCCAGAGGTTGTTTGAGTTGATCTTGGGGACGGTGAATCCGGCCTCGCGGAGGTAGCGGCCGAGTTCGCGGAGGTAGCCGTTGGCGGCGTCGGGGTCGCCGCAGTTCCACTGGGCCTCGTTCTGGATCATGATGATCGGGGCCCCGCGGGTGACGGATGCCTGGAGGTCCTTGACCTGGCGGGAGAGGGCGTTGAAGTACTTGCCGACGGCCTCGAGGAAGGGCTGGTTGGGGCGGCGGAGCTGGAGATCGGGCATATTCAGCAGCCACGCGGGCAGGCCGCCCAGGTCCCAGCCCTCACCGATGTATGGCCCCACGCGGAGGATGCAGTGCATGCCCGCTTCGGCGATGAGTTCCACGAAGTGGCGGATGTCGTTGTCGTCCTTGAAGTCGTAGGAGCCGGGGCGGGGCTCGATCTGGCTCCAGAAGATGGGTGTTTCGATGGTGTTGAGCCCGGCGTGGCGGGCGGCGCGGATGCGCTCGGCCCATGATTCACGGGGTGTCCGCTGGAAATGGATCGAGCCGGAGACGATCCAGACACGCTTGCCGTCCACCAGGAGCGTGCGACTATCGAAGTTCACTGAAGCCATACTCGGGAGTCCTCTTGTCTTTGCTATGGGCTGCGGCACTTATCAGCACGGATCGGCGTCTGTGGCCCGGTCTTCGCGCTGGGTAGGCCCCACGGTTTGCGTGGACATGGACCGTAGGAGCGACTCCAAAAAAGGCAAGTTTTCCCCCCTTGCCGGTCATGGCCAGGGGGGCGGACGGGGGGTGGACAAACGCCCCATGCCGAAGCATAAATACCTGTGTTTTATAGTGTTATATGATTTTTTGCCGTGCGACTGGACGCCCGCGACAATTCGTAGGGTCGGCGATCAAGAACTTTGAAAATTCTTTGCCGCTCAACCGCGACAGGGCCAAGTGTTTGGTGCATGATCGGCTTTAGAATCCGCCAGCCCAGCACTCATACTCGTCGTGGTTCACGAGGGCATTGTTGATCTCGAAGAGGTCGCGGCCGCCGGTCGGGGACAGGCCGCACTTCTGGGCGATGCGGACGGAGGCGGGGTTGTCCTTGCAGATCATGGCACGAACACGGTGGAGGCCCAGGCCGACGGGGTGTTCGGCGAGGGCGAAATCGAGGATGCCGCGGACGCCCTCGGTGGCCAGGCCGCGCCCGGAGAGGTCGGCATCGACCCACCAGTTGGCCTCGCAGGACCATTCGAGGCCGCGTTCGATCTTGATGAGGTTGAACATGCCCACGAATCGGCCCCGCTGGTCGCCGGAATCGAGGAACGCGGCCCGCCGCCAGGCGTTGCCCTCGGTGTTCTGGATCCGCGCGCGGGTCATGGTGCGATGGAAGAAGTGGGCATCGCTCTCGGATTCGCGGTTGATGGGGATCCAGCGGCGGAGGAGTGCGCGGGAGCGGTCGAGGGCGGCGATAAAAGCGGGGGCATCGGAGGCGGTGAGCATGCGGAAGGTCAGGCGTTCGGTGGTCAGGTCCGGGCGGGGCAGGACCTCGACG
>JBBDKK010000121.1:0-816 GCA_040879395.1 Phycisphaerales bacterium | reverse complement strand
ACCGGTGCGAGCCGCTTGCGGCCCTTTGCCCGGCGGCGGTTGATGACCGCGCGGGCCGCGGGGGCATTGACCCTCGTGCGCGGTGTTCCGGTCGTGTCTGGGGTTCGCATGCGACTCATCTATCGGACTCCGGGTGACTGTCCGATAGATCGACGATCTGCGCCGAGAACTCAAGTGTTTGGAGGTCCGGATATCTTCTATTTGGCGAGGCCCGATAATGCGTGGGTTCTTCACCTGCAGAAACGGGCCCAGAGGCGGACGGCTTCGCGGCGGGAAATGCGCTGGCCGCATTCGGGGCAGGGCTGGGCGTCATCGGTGCGGGATTGGAGCGAGTAGCCACAGCGGGGGCAGAGGTGGCAGCGGCACCGCACGGCCTGCTGTCCGAGGCGGCGTTTGAGGCGAGCCAAGTGTGAGGAGATGACAACACTACAGACGCAGAATGCGAGAATGCAGACGCTGGCTATCGCTAGTACAAAGAGTATTGCCCGCACAGAAAACAGTGGCGGAAACAAAGCGCTGATCCAATGCTGAGCGATTTCAAAGTAAACGCTCATGCCAATGCCCACGAAGAAGAATACCCCGACAACCACTGGTGTGACCCAGTTGGACACGCGCTGGAATGAACTGAAGTTGGAAGCCTTGACACGCTTGATCTTCGGGAGCGCGCTGCCGTCGGCTTGGGCGCGGCGTGCCCAGCGTTTGGGTTTGCGGAGTTGGAACTGGTACCAGCGCATTTCGGAGTATAGATAGAGCGGAGAGGTTGAGGACATGCAGGAGCCCGGGATGGCACCTGCATGGCATCCTCATTCATTCTTT
>JBBDKK010000120.1:0-4096 GCA_040879395.1 Phycisphaerales bacterium | reverse complement strand
CATCCCCGCGCCGCTTCGCCCGCAAGCACGACGACATCCTCTTCTACTGCATCCGCCCCGACAGCTACTACTTCAGCCCGCCCATGATCCCCGCGACCAGCAACCGCATGAAGGGCCAGCTCAAAAAAGCCACCGATGTCCTCGATATCCCCAGCATCAACAACATGGCCGATGAGCGCGTCGGCTACCCCACCCAGAAGCCCATCGCGCTCCTCGAACTCCTGATCGCCGCCTGCTGCCCGCCCGGCGGCACAGTCCTCGACCCCTGCTGCGGATCGGGCACCACGCTCGTCGCCGCTCGTCGTCTGGGCCGGTCATATATCGGGGCCGATCTCAACCCCCAGGCAGTCGCAATCACAACCCGGCGCTTAAGCCAATGACCAACCCCAAAAAGGGCACGAGACCCAGCGCTTGCGCGGCCGGGTCTCGTGCGGGGGGGGGCTTGTTGTCGGCTCTATTCTATCCGCCATTTACCGCCGGCGACGGGGAATCATCAATCCACCGACAGAAAGAATCGCAATCGACGCGGGGGCGGGGACGATCGACACATTATCGAGATCGAAGTCCACAACCAGCGGCGTATCCAGACCGTCGGGGCGGTCCGCCGATATCTGGATATTACCCACCGCCTCCATGATCTCGTTGAACGCCTGGGGCGTCGGGGCCCCCTCGATCGTCAGCAGCGGGTTGAAGAAGCTCAGATCGAACGACAGCGTCGTCCACTCGCCGGACGCGACCGGCTCCGCCAGCTCGACGGCGAACGCCGGGAAGTTCGCCGACTGCGCCACCCGCAGCGCAATCCCCAGATCCTGGCCCGCGTTGTGACGGAAATCAAAGGTGATCCGGTCGATCCCGCCCGCGAGGTAATCCCCCACAAACGCATCGCCCGAGGCATCGAACTCGTCGTGGCCGCGGAAGACCGTCATCCCGAAAGGCCCGGCACTGTTGAGATCAGCGGTGGCGGTGATGTACGCGCTGCCGTCGAGAGCACCGCTGGCGTTGAACGCGGGCGCGGTGAATGAGCCCTGCAGCCAGCCATTGGCTCCGTTCTCGAAGGTCTCGGTGAAAGCGGTGACCCCGGCCATGGCCGAACCGGCCGCCAGCAAGATGGTGGCAAGTGCGATGGATTTCATGATCGTCTCTCCTTGATATCAGGTGCCCCGCATACAACCGCGGAGCGGCAATGGTGGTGAAAACCCTCAGCCCGCGTTGAACGCGGCGAGGAACTGGGAAATATCGAAAAAGTTGAGTGTGCAGTCGTTGTTGACATCCGCGGTCAGATCCCCCGAGCTGAAATCGCTGAGGAACTCGGACACATCGAAGAAGTTGAACTGACCGTCCCCGTTGTAATCCCCGACCGAACCGACCCGCACCCGCAGGTCCAGCGTGGCCGAGTAGCCCAGAATCTGGGCAATCGGGTTCTCCTTGGTGTACCAGAACGGGTAGGTGATGTCCCCGGTGCCCCCGCCCTTGCCCCCGCTGGCCTCGTGCAGCGAGGTCACGACAAACCGCACCTCGCCGTCCGAAAGACCCTGCGCCAGAAAATCCCGAATCCCCGGCTGGCAAAGATCAACCTCGAAGCTCAACGCCGTGTCCGCCGGCACGAACTCGCCCGGCAGCACCGAATCCGTCATCCCGATCGCCATCGGCGTCGCGTCGAACTCCTGCTTGAGGTTGTTGGAGATATCCACCGCCTCGGAGCCTTCGTTCGGGAAGTACGCCGCGAAAAGATGCCGCGATTCCTGGGCCGGCTCAACAGCCGGCGTCCCCCCGAACGCGCTGTACTCCCCCCAGCTGGAAACATCGAACCCGTTGCGATACCCAGCCGCCCAAAGATGCACCGGCCGCCCGGCATCAAGATCCAGCGAGTTGTCCAGGAACAGGTAGGTATCGTGCGTGTCGTAGGTCGGGTCGTAGCGGAACACCCCCCCGTTGGAGTTGGTGATCGTCACCACCGCCTCAAGCACCTGGTATTCCCCGCTGTCCAGCCCGGCCGTGACATCCGCACCGGTCTCAAACCCCAGAACCAACTGGGCATCATGGTCGTCGAACCCCTCCAGTTCGATCGCCCCGAAGGTCGAGGCCGACAGCCGCGTGCCCGGCGAGCCATTAAACGGGTAGTTCCAGCGGTCAAGCGTCGGGGCGTCGTAGTCCAGATCAATAATCTGCGACTGACCGAACGCGGCGGGTCCGGCGGCGGCACTCAAGGCCAAGGCAAAGGCGGTTTTCATCAGCATGGGACATCTCCTGCGATGGGATGAGGATTCTTGTGAGTCAAAAACGGTGACTGTTCTGCAGAAGAAACCGGAGTTTAGTTGAGAACCAGTCGCAGTTGGCTTACCATAGCCCGGATTTAGATGAGATCGAGTCTCAGTCACAGAGATTTTTCAAGATTCGGACCTTACACTCCCCAAAGCCCGTTTTTGAGCCGAGATCAAGGATGACCAACCCCGCCATGGCCAGAAAAAACGCCCACCAGACCACGGATATTCGCCGCAAAGCCTTCACCCTCATCGAGCTGCTGGTGGTCATCGCCATCATCGCGATCCTCGTGGGCATCATGCTCCCCGCACTGGGCCAGGCAAAGGTCGCCGCCAGCGCGGTCAAGGAGCAGTCCGGCATGCGCCAGGCCATGCTCGCCTACACCATGTACGCCGATGACAACCGCGGGAATCTGCTCGTTGGCTTCCCCAACGAAACCATGCTCCAGCAAATGGCCAACAAGGGCACCGCCCCGACGGATTTCAACGGCAACCCCCTCGAGTGGCCGGTGGGTGCCCGGTATCCCTGGAGGTTGATCTCCTACTTCGATGGCAACTTCGAAGGACTCTACCAGGACCCACGCGTTATCGAGATGCTCTCCGAGGCACTTGGCGCAACCTCCGGTTCCGCGGCCGACTACACCCTCCGCTATGTCATCAGTCTCTACCCATCCTTCGGGCTCAACTCCTACTTCATGGGCGGCGGGGCCCCCGGCGATACCGTCCCTTTCTCCGAGACCGGACGCCGCCTCTTCGGCGATTTCCACGCCTCCAAGATCCACGCCGTGCAACGCCCCAGCAACCAGATGGTCTTCTCCTCCGCCCGAGACATCGCCCAGCCGACCGTGATGCCCGGCTACGGCATCATCGAGGGCTACTACATGATCAAGCCGCCGTACCTCTACTCAACCTCCGGGAGGCAGTGGGAGCAGGAATACAACGAGCGTGCCCAATACCCCGGCCAGAACTCCGGCCAAATCAGTCTCCGCTTCAACGGCAAGGGCATCGCCGGCATGCTCGACGGCCACGCCGAGCAGTGGGGGTGGGACGAGTTCAACGACATGCGCAACTGGTCAGACAAGGCCACAAGCCCGGACTGGCAACTCGAACCCCGCCTGCCCTGACAGGCCAATCTCATCCCGCTCGTGGGACGGGCTTCCAGCCCGTCACTCCCCATCCTCTATTTCTCTATCAACCCTGAAACCACTCGCCCCCGGTGGCACAGGCGTCCCGCCTGTGCAATCCCTGCCACCCTTGCATCCATGACCTATCCTCTCTGACCATGAGCGAAACGCCGACCAAGCCCCACACCACCCCACAGAAGATCACCGACCTCGTCGCCGAACTCGATTGGCGCGGCCTCATCAAGGACTGCACCGACAAAGACGGCCTCCGCGATCACCTCGCCAGCGGGCAGCGCAAGATCTACTGCGGCTTCGACCCCACCGCCGACTCGCTCACCATCGGCAACCTCGTCCCCATTATGATGCTTGCCCATGTCAAGCGTGCCGGGCATACCCCCATCGTCGTCATGGGCGGCGGCACCGGCCTCATCGGCGACCCCTCCGGCAAATCCGCCGAACGCATGATGATGACCGCCGAAACCGTCCAGCACCATGTGGATCGCCAGCGCCCCATCTTCGAAAATGTCCTCGGCCAGATCGACGGCCCCCAGCACGCCATCAAAAACAACCTCGACTGGCTCGGCGGCATCTCCTACATCGAAGCCCTCCGCGACATTGGCAAACACTTCTCCGTCAACATGATGATGCAGAAGGAATCCGTCAAGGAACGCCTCAACAACCGCGAACAGGGCATCAGCTACACCGAGTTCT
>JBBDKK010000119.1:0-4096 GCA_040879395.1 Phycisphaerales bacterium | reverse complement strand
CAAGGACCTCGTCGAAGCCGCCCTCCGCACGCCTTTGAACATCCTCATGCCGGGCGGCAAACGCAAGGGCCTGCTCAAACAGGTCGCCCGCAAGTACCTCCCCGACCACATCGTCGACCGCCCTAAGCAAGGCTTCGCGATCCCCATCGGCGCGTGGTTCCGATCCGACTACGGCGGGATGCGGCAGCTCCTCTACGACCATCTGCACTCATCCGACCCATTCCCGGGGCTGGCCGAGGCCGGGGTTGAGTTGAACATGAATTTTGTCGAGCAGATGCTCCGCGAGCACGATGCGGCGGGCGAAAAGTCCATCAACCCGTGGCACGGGCGGGATCACTCCCAGCGGCTGTACATGCTGCTCGTGCTGAGCATCTGGGCCAAGTGGCTCGATCGGGTGCGTAGGGGTGATGAGCAGTCGCAAGAAAAAACCCGCGTCTGAGCGCGGGTTGTGAAAGACCAAGTTGCCGGTGGCACAGGCGTCCCGCCTGTGCAATCTCAAACTGCCCCAGCACACAGCACACAACGCACAGGCGAGACGCCTGTGCCACCAGTTCTTGTCATTCCCGCTTGATGCCGCCGTCGATATGGACATCCATCTGAGGGAAGGGAATGCCGATCTCCGCTTCATCCAGCGCATACTTCACATTGCGGGTGAGCTGGTCCTTGACGGCCCAGAAATCGGGTGACTTGACCCAGACGCGGACCGCCCAGTCGATCGAGGAGGCGCCCATCTGGTTGAGGTACACAACCGGCTCTGGGTCTTCGAGGATGTTCTCCGTTCCCTTGGCGGCGGCCATGAGCACCTCTCGGGCCTTGTCGATGTCCGCGCCGTAGTCCGTGCCGACAGCCACATCCACGCGGCGGGTGGCGTGGTGGGAGATGTTCTCGATGTTGCCGCCGAAGATCTCGTTGTTGGGGACGATGATGCGTCGGTTGTCGAAAGTGTCGAACTGGGTGGTGAAGAGACTGATCTCGAAGATCTTGCCCGTCACGCCCGCGGCGTTGACTACATCGCCCACCCGGAACGGGCGGAAGAGCAGCAGCATGACCCCCGAGGCGATGTTGCCCAGCATGCCCGACATGGCCATGCCGATGGCGAACCCGACCGCCGCGATGACGGCCGCGAAACTGGTTGTTTCCACGCCCAGGGTGCCCAGGATCGCCACGGCCCCGGCGATCAGCACGAGGTAGCGGGCGATGGTGGAGAGGAACCGCGCCAGAGTCTCCTCGACCCGGGCCTTGCGGACGGCGCTGCCGGTGAGCTTGGCGACCCAGCCGGCGAGCAGGAACACGGCGATGATGAGCACCACGGCCAACAGCACGGGCTGGCCGATGGATTCCCAGAGCAGGAACCAGGTTTCAGCGCTGAAATCGCCGTCCCCGATCCGCTCCATGAAGCGGGTGAAGTCCGAGACAAGCGGATTGGCGGCTACCGGCTGCACAACGGCTTCGGCTTCAGCTTCGGCGGCGACTTCTTGAAACATGGTTTCTCTTTCTATACAGGCCGCCGCGGATTTGGTGTGGGAGCCGGAGGAATCGGCGAGGTGTGCAGCGGGCCGGCGATTGTACCCGGACACCCCGCAGCATGGCTTGGTGGCCCCATAAACAGGGGCTCAGAGGACCCGGATGCGCAAAAGCCGCCGTACCCGGTCCCCGGCGGGCCGGGTGTTCCCGGTATACTTGACGGCATCGTGCGAGCCGGTCTCCCTCTGGGCTGTACTTCGTGGTAGGATTGCACTCCCTGGCAGGGATTTGCCGAAGGAATGTTTGTGAACCACCAAGACCCAAACCCCGCGTCAATCTCCATTTCGGACCACGATCTGAGCGTGCAGAGCGATGGTGTGTCGCGACGCCGCGCGGTGGGCCTGGTCGCCCGGGCTGGAACCATCGCGGTGGCGCTGGGTGCGATCACGACGCTCACCGGCTGCGGATCGGCGGCCCAGCGTCGCGTCAAGAGCCGCGGCGGTTCGGTTGGCGACCCGATCCCGTCGGATCCCCTGCTAAGAACGGCCGGCCCATCGCCGGTCTACACGTCTTCGCCGATGCCGGACATCGCGACGAATCTCCCGCTTTCCTCCATCCCGTCGTTCGTGATCCCCCGCGGGAAATGGACCAGCTCCGAGCCTCGTCGCTGGCTCGCCGACCCGATGCACCGGATTTCACGCATCACTGTGCACCACGACGCGATCATGCCGGCCCCCTCGGGCTCGTACGCCGATTCGCTGCGCCGCATGCAGCTGATCCGGACGGGGCACCTGAACAATGGCTGGGCCGATATCGGGTACCACTTCGCGATTGATCCCAGCGGTCGTGTCTGGCAGGCGAGGCCGCTGGAACTCCAGGGCGCCCATGTCAAGGACCACAACCCGGGCAACCTGGGGATCGTTGTCTTCGGCAACTACGAGCAGATGCGCCCCACCGGGGCCTCGCTGGACGCGGTCAACAGGATGCTCGCCTACGCCATGGACCGGTTCAATATCCCCATGAGTCAGGTGCGCACCCACCAGGAACTCCGCCCCACCGCCTGCCCGGGCCGGTTCCTGCAGCAGCAGATGAACCAGACCCGCGCTTCCGGCGGACGGCTGGCGCAGATGGTGGGATCGCGGACGATCGACCACGGTTGATCGCCGGAGCGACGATTCATATTCTGCTTTCATCTTCCTGAGGCCGGGTCATCGGCCCGAGGTCAGATGTTGCTTTCGACCGCGTCGAGTTCGGAGTCGGTATCGCTGTGGCCCTCGGTCTCGCCGAAGATGGCCGAGCCGACCCGGACGAGGTTGGCTCCCTCCTCGATGGCAATCTCGTAATCGCTGCTCATGCCCATCGAGAGCAGGTCGAAGTGCCCCTCGCCCACGCCCTCGCGGACCATGTCCTCGAAGAGTTCGCGGCAGCGGGTGAAGTGCGGGCGGCTGTCCTCGGGATTCTCGCAGATCGGGGCCATGGTCATCAGCCCTCGCACCCGGACATTGATCATGGTGTCGATCTGCTCGGCGATGGCTCCGGCGGCGGCGATGGGCACACCGAACTTGGAATCCTCACCCGAGACATTGACCTGCAGGAGCACATCCATCTGCCGGTCGAGCTTGTTGGCGATCTGCTGGATTTCCTCGGCCAGGCGGAGACTGTCCACGGAGTGGACCAGCCGCACGAGGTCGGCGATCTTGCGGACCTTGTTGCGCTGGAGGTGGCCGATCATGTGCCACCGGACGGGGGTGGAGGGATCGAAGCCGCCGCGCTCGCCGGCGACCCGCGGGTGCTGACGCATCCGGTCGAACCATTCGTTGATCACGCCGGCCCGCTGGGAGAGCTGCTGGACCTTGTTCTCGCCGAAGTCCCGGTGTCCCATCTCGATCAGCTGCCGGATGTCCTCGGGCTCTGCGAACTTGGTCACGGCGATGAGGTAGACCGAGGCGGGGGTCCGGCCCGAACGCTGGGCCGCCTCGGCGACGCGTTGCTTGACTTGGGTGTATCGCTGTTCGAGCGTGGACATATGCGGCCTCCTGTCATCCTGACTCTTCATCGAGCATACCCGATCTCGGCTCGGGTTGCTGCCGCAGCGTGCGCTGGGTGTCTCTATTGAGGTGATCCGCCCCACCGGCGCCGGGAAGGATGCGTGGGATCCGCCGTCCCCTCGGGCTCGGGCTTGGCTTTCCATTTGCCGTAGCCCAGCTCCTTATCGCGCTCGGTCGGGTCCTGGGCGTCGTCGGTGAGCCCGAAACGGTCTTCCAGCGTCTCGTCGGCCCCGGAGGCCGTGGGCACATCGACCCGTCGCTGCTGAAGCTCGCACCCGGTCGCCGATGCGGCCAGCAGGATGCCCACACCGACGAGCGTGCAGACGCGAAAACGGGCCCGGATGGATGTGGATTCTGGGTGGTTCATGCCTGAGTATATACGCACAGCGAGCGGGGGCGTTTGCAGAAAAAGGCTTGATTAGAGCGGATCTCGGGGGATATCCGGCCCCGCGCTGTGGGGCGGGGGCACATTGCCCGGGTCTTCACCCACGCGATCGTTGAGATCGACCAGACGCGTTTCGAGCTGGGCGATCCGCTTGATGAGCACCGTGACCGATTTGTTCATCTCCGCGATCTCCGCGGAG
>JBBDKK010000118.1:0-4102 GCA_040879395.1 Phycisphaerales bacterium | reverse complement strand
AGCGGGCACGAGATCAACTCCGTGTTCCGATCTATGCGCCGCTGGGCGTTGCTGGCATCGGTGTTGTCTTTGGCCTGGTCGAGCTGCTGCTGATGCTGACCTGACCGCCTGCTGGCTGAGGAGGCGTACAATCCAACAATGCCACCGCGAAAACCAAACCGAAGCGATCTGCGATCGAAGATCGAGCAGGAACTCCGTGAACCCGGCTCTCGCTCCGGGGATGAGTTCCGGCCCCGGTCCGGCGGGGGTGTGCGTCCGGGCAGCCGGCCGCCGCTGCGGATGATGACAACCACGCTCTGGGAGTATCCCTCACAGCACTACGATGCCAAGTTCTCCCGCACGCAGGGGAGCAAGGACTATGTGGGCGCCACGCCCTCGTGGGTGATCTGGCAGCTTCTCCAGCGGTACACCCGCGAGGGGGACACGGTGGTCGATCCCATGTGTGGGTCCGGCACGACGCTGGATGTCTGCGAGGATCTCAAGCGAAACGGGCTCGGATTCGATCTCAATCCCCAGCGGCCCCAGATCGCCCTCGCCGATGCCCGCGAGCTGCCGGTGGAGGACGAAGCGGCCGATTTCGTCTTCATCGACCCGCCCTATTCCACGCATGTGGATTACTCAGACGATGAGCGGTGCATCGGGAAGCTCGATGCCGCCGCCGAGATGGAGGAAGACGATGTGATGACGGGCCACGCCTACTACGAGGCAATGGACGGGGTCATCTCCGAGATCCACCGGGTGCTCAGGCCCAATCGCTACATGGGCCTGTATGTGTCGGACTCGTGGAAGAAGCAGAAGGGAACCAAGGGCGGTGTGTTCATGCCCATCGGCTTCGAGCTTTTCGCGATCATGCGGGGGTACTTCGAGCCCGTGGACATCATCGCGGTGGTCCGGCACAACAAGAAGCTCAACCGCGGCAACTGGCACAAGGCCGCGGAGAAGGAGAACTTCTTCCTGCGGGGCTTCAACTACCTGTTTATTATGAAGAAGGTGGGCGAGCGGGCCGGGCGATAGGAGTCCCCTCGGCTCCGAGTAGTGCCGGCCGAATTAATCAGAGTTCATTTTACGCCGGTGCTTTCTGAGTTAGGATGGCTTCAAAGGACCATGTTCCGGGGGACGGTTTTCACAAACCACGGAGCAGCCGATGAAGAATCCGGACAAGGACACGAGCAACCAAAAACTTGACGAACTCGAACAGCACCGCGAACACGCCGAGGATGCGCGGCTCTCGACCAACCAGGGTCTTCTGGTCACCCACACCGATGACTCGCTCAAGGCGGGCCCGCGCGGGCCGACGCTGCTGGAAGATTTTAATCTTCGCGAGAAGATGATGCACTTCGACCACGAGCGCATCCCCGAACGGGTCGTCCACGCCCGCGGGTCGGCGGCCCACGGCTACTTCCAGTGCTACGAGAACTTCTCGGATCTCACCCGGGCCGGGCTGCTGTGTGATCCGTCGCGCAAGACGCCGGTGTTCGTCCGCTTTTCCACGGTCGTCGGGTTCCGGGGCTCGGCGGACACGGTCCGCGATGTCCGGGGATTCGCCACCAAGTTCTACACCGAAGAGGGCGTCTGGGACCTGGTCGCCAACAACATGCCGGTATTCTTTATCCAGGACGGCATCAAGTTTCCCGATCTTGTCCATTCGATCAAACCCGAGCCGCATCATGAGATGCCCCAGGCATCGGCCGCCCACGACAACTTCTGGGACTTCATCTCATTGATGCCCGAGTCGATGCACATGATCATGTGGGTGCTTTCCGACCGCGCTCTGCCGCGGAGCTACTCGAGGATGGAGGGCTTCGGTGTCCACACATTCCGCTTCATCAACGAGCAGGGCAAGGCCCGTTTCGTCAAGTTCCACTGGAAGCCCACACGCTCGATCGATTCACTCGTTTGGGATGAGACGCAGAAGATCGCGGGCAAGGACCCGGACTTCAACCGGCGCGATCTGTGGGAGATGATCGAACGCGGCGACTACCCCGAGTTCGAACTCGGCGTGCAGATCGTCGAGGAGGAGGACGAGCACAAGTTCGACTTCGATCTGCTCGATCCCACGAAACTGATTCCAGAGGAAGATGTCCCCGTGAAGAAACTGGGAAAGATGGTCCTCAACCGCAACCCGGACAACTTCTTCGCCGAGACCGAGCAAGTCGCCTTCCACCCGGGCCATGTCGTGCCGGGTATCGACTTCACCAACGACCCGCTGCTCCAGGGGCGGCTGTTCTCCTATCTCGATACGCAGATCACCCGTTTGGGCGGGCCCAACTTCGCCGAGATCCCCATCAACCGCCCGACCTGCCCCGTCCACAACAACCAGCGCGACGGGTTCATGCGCCAGACGATCAACACCGGCAAGTCCCCGTACTCGCCCAACAACCGCGCCAAGGGCTGCCCCATGCTCACCCCCGAGGGGATGGGCGGCTATGCGCACTACATGGAGCGGATCGAGGGCCAGAAGGTCCGCGAACGCAGCGAGAGCTTCAAGGACCACTACACCCAGGCGGCCATGTTCTACCGCAGTCTCTCGGACTCCGAACGGCGGCACCTCATCAGTGCCGGTCAGTTCGAACTGGGCAAGGTCGCCGATCCAGACATCCGCACCCGCGTGCTGGAACACTTCGCCCACATCGACACTGAACTCGCCAAGGGTGTGGCCGAGGGTGTGGGCGTGCCGGTGCCCGATGGTGAACCGGTCGGCAAGGTCCGGACTTCCGCGGCCCTGAGCATGGAGAACGAGGAGAACCGGTCCAAGCGGTCGGCGATGGGTTGCAAGATCGCCGCGATGATCGCCGAAGGGTTCGACGACAAGGTGCTCAAGGCCATGATGAATGCCGCCGAGAAGCAGGGCGCGGTCGTCGAAATCGTCGCTCCGCGGCTCGGGGAGATCAAGGGAGCGGGCGGGTCCACCGAGAAGGCCGACAAAACCTTCGCGACCACACACTCCGTGCTCTACGACGCGTTCTTCATGCCCGGCGGCGACGGGGCGGTGAAGACGCTCCGCTCCAAGCAGGAGGCCGCGGGCTTTTTCATGGATGCCTACGCCCACGCCAAGCCCATCGCCCTGGCCGGAGTGGCCCTTGACGCCATGGATCGCTGGTTGCCCGGTCTGGAAGCATCCCCCAATGACTCGGGCATCACCACCGAGCACGGGGTGGTCCTGCAACGGAAAGGCAAGGAATCAGAACTGGCTGATGCGTTCCTGGAGGCTGTCGGGGAGCACCGGCACTGGGGGCGGGATCACGCCGATTCTTAGCGGTTCTGGGTTCTAGAGGCCCGGCCCGCTGATCGAACCCGACGACCAATCGTCGTCGCCGCGGTCCGGGTCGTCGATCTGGATGCGAATCTGGTCGAGCATGGCGTGGAGTTTGGCGCGTTCCTCCTTGGAAAGCTCCTCGGCCGCGGCCAGCATGCCCTGAATGGTCAGTTGTTTGCGCTGGCTGGTGCCGTCGGGCAGGCGTCGGACCGCCGCGCCGGCCCGCTGGCTGAGGAAATCGGGCTGGTCTTCCAGCATCTCGGCCATCTTCCGCAGCATCTGGGCGGCGGTCTGGGGGGAGACGCCGTGTCCGATCCGCACGCGTACGGGGACCAGGGAGCCCTGATCCTCCAGTCGGCGGATGATCGTGCCGGTGATGACATGCCCGTCCTCGTCGACGGCGGGGTCCTCCTCGCGGTCGATGGTGGAGGCGTTCATGCCCGAGAGATAGGCGGCGAGGTGGTTTGTCTGAGCTGCGTCTTGGTCCATACTTGGGAACTGTAGGGCCGAAAAAGCCGGATCCCCAGTCGTTTTTGGGATCAGGAACCGATCGAGTCGATCCACCCGCCGCCGAGCACCACCTCCGGTCGTTCCCGGTCATAAATAGCGATCGCCTGCCCCGGCGTAACGGCCCGCTGGGGCTCGTCGAACGCGCACTGGAAGCATCCAGGTCGCCCGGATGGGGTGTCCTCATCCAGGCGGTCGATGACCCGGACACGGGCAGGAACGGGCTGGGCGTTGTAGCGGTGCTGAGCCAGCACCGGGTGCCAGTCGGCGAGGACCTCTTCGTCGATCAGCCAGTTGGCTTCGTGGGCGGTGCAGGAGCGGGCCATCAGGTCCTCGTTG
>JBBDKK010000117.1:0-4139 GCA_040879395.1 Phycisphaerales bacterium | reverse complement strand
GGGACGCTGGACCACCCAGGAGCAGATCGACTACGCCGCCGATAAGATCATCGAGGCCGTCACCAAGCTCCGAGAACTCTCCCCGCTGTTCGATATGCACAACGAGGGGATCGATATCAGCAAGATCGAGTGGGCCGCCCACTGATCCCGCGAACCCGATCCCCCACGCATTCGTAAATAGAAATGACACCACGCACCAGATGAGGTGATAAAATGGCCTATTCAGACAAAGTAATCCAGCACTACGAAAAGCCCCGCAATGTGGGGACTTTCGGGACACAAAAAGAGATCAAGGAACGCCAGGACATCGGCGTCGGTCTCGTGGGTGCCCCCGAGTGCGGCGATGTGATGCAGCTCCAGATCAAGGTCGACGACAAGACCGGCAAGATCGAGGACGCCAAGTTCAAATGCTTCGGCTGCGGCTCGGCCATCGCCAGTTCGTCCCTCGCCACAGAGTGGCTCAAGGGCCGCACGCTCGACGAGGGCATGCAGATCAAGAACACCGAGATCGTTGAGGAACTCTCCCTCCCCCCGGTGAAGATCCACTGCTCGGTCCTCGCCGAGGACGCCATCAAGGCCGCCATCGCCGACTACAAGAATAAGCACGGTGCCGCCAAATCGATCCCGGCGGCCACCGGGTCCTGATCGGAATAGAATCCCCGACCGCATATTTAACGGGCATATGAATCCAAGAGAGCCGCAAGGCCGGAGCCAGCCATGAGCACAGAAGCCATCCAGGAAACCGTGATCCTCAGCGAGACCGCCGCCCGCGAGGTCAAAAACATCATCAAATCCCAAGAACTCGATGCCGACAAGGTCCGCCTCCGGGTGGGCGTCAAGGGCGGCGGATGCTCCGGCTTCAGCTACCTTCTGGACCTCACCGAGACCCAGAAGGAGACCGACGAGGTCTTCGAGCAGCACGGCGTCAAGATCATCATCGACCCCAAGAGCCTACTCTATCTCGCGGGCGTGACGGTCGATTTCAAGGACGAGATCATGGGCCGCGGCTTCGTATTCAACAACCCCAACGCCACCAGCAGCTGCGGCTGCGGCTCAAGCTTCGCGGTCTGACCCCCGCTCCCCGCCCCCCTCGGGCGGCCCGCAAATCCTCGCAAACCCAGAACGCCCGGCGGTTTACAGGGCGTTTTTCTGATTCCGGGTTGCACAATCGCTCCCGATACGCTTGAATAGAAGCTCCCTCCCCGGATGCCCTCCCCCAGAACTAGCTGCCCCGGGGCCCGTGAACCCTGCGAGCAGAGATGAGGTCGATACTTATGGCAGAAGCAATGGTTCCCCTCGATACGACGCAGGGCTACTGCCCCCCCACCGCCGTACAGTTCAGCGTGTTCCTGTCCAACAAGGTCGGCAAGATGCTCGACCTGACCGAGCATTTCGACGAATCGCCCGTCCAGCTCTGCGCCCTCTCCGTGCACGAGGCCTCCGACCACGCCGTCGTGCGCCTCATCACCAACAACGCCGACGCCACCCGCCAGCTCCTGCGTGAATACAAGTTCCCCTTCTCGGAGCATGAAGTCCTGATGGTCGAACTCTCCGAGGGGCATTCGCTCTCCAAGCTCTGTCTCTTCCTGCTGGGCGCGGAGATCAACATCGCCTTCGCCTACCCCCTTATGCACAAATATTCCGACAATCCCAGCATCGCCATCGCCGTCGACGATCCCACACTCGCCGGCCAGATCCTCAGCCGCAAGGGCTTTAAAATGCTCGGCGAATGCGATCTGCCCTGCTGAGAACGCTCCCACACCCATAAAAGCCCTCAGATTCCCTGTTTGGGGTCAACCCCGGCGAATACCGGCGGGTATCGTAGTGTTATCAAAGGGCTTACCACCCCCCGAAGGAGATTCACCCATGAAACCGACAACAACCGCCATCACCATCGCCGGCCTGTGCATCGGGCTCACCACCCTCGCATCCCCCGCGCTCGCTGTCAACCCTGACAAAGACAGCAAAGCCACGAACAAGGCCGAGCAGGACAAGCCCAAACTCGAAGACTTCGTGGATGTCAAACTCCCCGAACTCTTCATCGGGTCCAAGGCGCCCAAGCTGCAGATCGACAAGTTCGTCAAGGGCGAGTCCGTGCAGGACTTCGAAGAAGGCAAGGTCTATGTAGTCGAGTTCTGGGCCACATGGTGCGGCCCGTGCATCGCCGCCTTCCCCCACCTCTCGGACCTGCAGGAACAATACGAGGGCGATGCCCGCTTCCTGGGGATCAACATCTGGGAGGGCGTTGAGGACCAGGCCGAGCGCATCGAGAAGATCGAAAACTTCGTCGAAGACCAAGGCGAGCGGATGGGCTACACCGTCGCCGTCGAGAGCGGCAGCGCGATGGCCGATACCTGGATGCGCCCCGCCGGCCAGAACGGCATCCCCGCCGCCTTCATCGTCGATGGCACCGGGCACATCGCTTGGATCGGCCATCCCATGGGCATGGACGAGACGCTCGAGCAAGTCGTCAGCGGCGACTACGACCGCGAGGCCGCCGTCAAGCAGTACAAGAAGGACAACATCGTGATGGCCGCCGCCAACAAGTTCGCCGAGAACATCCAGGCCGGCCAGAACATCGACGAAGCGACCACCATCGCCAACATCCTCATCGACGACTACATCCACGACAACCCCCAGATGCTCAACGCCATCGCGTGGATGATGCTCAACGCCGAGGCCGAGGGCATCGGCGAGAAGCAGTACAAGACCGCCCACCGCGCCGCCTCGGTCGCCGCCGAGAAGACCCAGTGGAAGGACTGGTCCATCCTCGACACCTACGCCATGGCCGCGTTCAAAACAGGAAGCACCCAGGAAGCGATCAAGTGGCAGAAAAAGGCCATCGAGCTGACCCCCAGCGACAACGCCGAGGCCAAGGCCGAACTTGAGAAACGCCTCGAGCAGTACCAGTCACAGGGCTGACCTTCCACCGTTCCAACGATTCCTCTTCAAACAAAGCCCCGCGGCATCAAACCGCGGGGCTTTTCGGTATTCATCCACTTTGGTGTATCTCCGCCGGTCGCGACGAAGCCGCCTAGACCAGCCCCTTCGCCGCCAGCCAGTGCTCGGCGTCGATCGCCGCCTGACAGCCCATCCCCGCCGCCGTGACCGCCTGGCGATAGAACGCATCGGCCACATCGCCCGCGGCGAACACGCCGTCGATCGTGGTCGCGCTCGACCGCGTCTTGAGATCGATATAACCCGCCTCGTCGAACTCCAACGCCGTGTCCCGGATAAACCCGGTTGCCGGCGTGTGACCGATGGCCACGAACATCCCCTTCACCGGCAGCGTCGATTCCTCGTCGGTCACGGTGTCCTTGAGCTTGATGGCCGAGAGCTTCTGAGCGCCGTGCGCATCGGGCTCGCTGAGGCATTCGGTGACCACCTTGTTCCACAGCACCTCGGCGTTGTCGTGCTGGAGATACCGCTCCTGCATGACCTTGGACGCCCGAAGCTCGTCCCGGCGGTGGATCACATACACCTTGGAGGCAAACTTGGTGAGGAAGGTCGCCTCCTCCATGGCCGTATCCCCGCCGCCGATCACCGCCAGTGGCTGATCGCGGAAGGCCGGCAACGCCCCGTCGCACACAGCGCAGGCGCTCACACCCCCGCCCGTGGTGGCCAGGCGCATCTCGCTCTCCAGCCCCAGCCAGTTGGCCGTCGCCCCCGTCGAGATCACCACGGCGTGTGCCCGCACGCGTCCGCCCCCGGAGGTGTGCAGCGTGTGCGGCGAGCCATCGGTGGAGAACTCGCACCGGGTGATATCCTCGCCCACGACCTTGGCGCCGAATCGCTTCGCCTGCTCCTCGAACTTCATCATCATCTCCGGTCCCGCCACGCCCTCGGGGAATCCCGGGTAGTTCTCCACATCGGTGGTGAGCATGAGCTGCCCGCCGGGAAGGATCGGCCCGGGGTCCTGCTTGGCGACACCGACATACACCACCGGGTCGAGGTTGGCGCGGGCCGCGTAGATCGCCGCGGTCCATCCCGCCGGGCCGGAGCCGATGATCACGATCTTATGCACGATGCTATCTGCGTCTGCCAATGCTTGCTCCTGTCGCTGTTTCATCCCGAGGGCCTGCTCCACCAAGCGTGGGGTCTCGGGGCCGAATCCTAGGGCGCGGGCAGAGAAAAGGGGG
>JBBDKK010000116.1:0-4140 GCA_040879395.1 Phycisphaerales bacterium | reverse complement strand
AAAGATCAGCAGGCCGTACCAGCCCCAGCCGGGCTCGATGAGGGCCAGCATCGCCGTGAGCAGCACGCAGAGGGTGCCGGTGACCATGAGCGTTTTTTTGCGGACACTGCGGGCGTCGGCGAAGGCCCCGACGAAGGGCGAGAGGGCGACGACAATGAACAGGGCCGCCGAGACCCCCGCCGACCAGAGGGCATCGCCGCGTCCCTCATCGCCGACGGCGACCTGACGAAAGTAGATGGGAAACAGGACGGTGATGATCAGCAGGGTGAAGGACTGGTTGGCCAGATCGAACATGCCCCACGCCCAGACCTCCCTCGGGTTCGACAGCGAGCGGAATGGGGGCGGCCAGCGCATGTGGGCTCAGTCTATCCCGAGCACACCCTTGATGAAATCGAGCTGGATGTTCTTGGCATCGTTGGCGTGGCGACCGAAGCCCGCGTGCTCCATCGGTGCACCGGAGTCGGTGAAAATTTCCAGACGGATGAGGCCGGGGTCCGCGCCCCGGTTCTTGTAGTGCTCCCTGAGGGCATCGAGGAACCGGCGCTGGCCGCCGATGGGGACCATCTCGTCGCCCTCGTTGTGCAGGGCCAGAAGGGGGATGGGCTCGAAGCCGTCGAGGTGCTCCATTGGATCGAGCCGCCGGACTTCTTCCGGGTCGTGGCGGACGAGCCATTTTCGGGCAGCGATCTCCTCACCTGGGAAGTAGAGGTCGTGGAGGTTGCCGGTGGTGCCCTCGATACAGGCACCGATGAACGGGTGCGGCGTGCAGAGACGGTTGAGGGTGACCATCCCGCCGGCAGACATGCCGCCGATCAGCATGCGGTCGGTGTCGAAGATGCCCAGCTTCCGCACGGATTCAAGAACCGCGTCGATCTCCCCCGATGCCTGCTCAATGAGTTCAGGGGTGCCTTCGGGGCCCTGGAGGTCGTTGAGGAACCGCTCGCCGTGGCCGGGGAGGTCCAGGGCGATGGCCCCGATCCCCGCCCGCACCCAGCGGAGGTAGCGGCCCGGATCGAGTTCCTTGTTGACCGTCCGCCCGTGCATCCACAGGACCGCCGGGGCGGGGGCCGGGTCGACATCTTCGAGTTGGGGGTGGGCGATGAGCGCGGGGACATCCGGGCCCAGTCGCGTGGTTCTGGACAGGGCCCGCAGCGAGGCGGGGAGCTTGGCGAAGCGGCTGTCCATCTCAGAGGACCACCCGGGAGCCGGGCTCGATCCGCTCTGGCAGCTTTGCCCCGTTCAGGTCGCGGGCGGACAGGGCGGTGGTGGGGGCGATCTCGATCTCAGCGTCCACCCCGCCATCGTCGGTCCGCGGGACCTTGACGCCGTGGGTTTCGAGCCAGCGGGCGGCCCGCTCGCTCTGGAGCTGCTTGGAGGATTCGATCGAATCTGTCCCCGTGGCGTTCTTGACCGGGGCGAACTCCTCGACGCGGTCGGTCTCGACGACGATCGATCGCTCGGCGAGCGGGATACCGTCGAAGACGAACTTTTCCAGCTTCACGGCGTTGTTGGTCTCGGGTTCGACCGGGCGTCCGGTTTCAAGGTCAAAGTGGGGGACCTTCTTGAGCGCACGGTGGAATGGGAGGGCGTAGTCGGGGTTGGAGACGACCCGCTCGATGAAATCGGTGCTGATCGCATGGATCGCGATGGAGCCGGCGTTGAAGGCGAGCCCGCCGTCGGGGTTGGTCCTTTTCGCCAGTTCCTCGGAGAGATCGGAGTATTCGATGACTTGTGTCGAGCCGTCTACATCGCAGAAGACGCCGACTTTTTCGTCCCACGAGGCCTTGGCGACCATCTTGGAGCTGAACTCGGCGGAGCTGTCGGGGGCGAAGGCGTGCAGGCCCAGGAAGACGGGGTCCACGAGGTAGGCGTGGGGGTTGTCGACCTGGAAGTAGCTCACATGCTCGATGCCGCGCCGTCGCATGTCGGCCAGCGCGCCCGAAGCATCGAGGGCCTTGAAGGCCCCGCCGTGGCCGTCGGGGTTGGTGGCCAGGTGCATCGGATCGGCCAGCAGGATCCGGCCGGTCCGGGCGTCGAGACTCGGCATCACGCCCTGCTGGAAGAAGGAGACATCGTCGCTCTTAAGCCCGAAGAACTCGTGCTCGCGGAAGAAGGCCTCCGTTGCCTCGTGGTTCAGCGGCGAGGTCATGATGTACCAGGGGATGGTCGTGCCGTACTTGCGGCCGCTGGCGAGGATGCCCTCGGCGAAGATCTGGAACAGGGGCTTCTCGTTCACGCAGGAGGTTGGGAAGCAACCCTTGGGGCCGTCGTACCCCAGCCGGCTGCCCTGCCCGCCGGCGACGGTGAAGCAGGCGACCTTGCCGGCGCGGATGAGCTTTTCACCCTTTTCCCGGTAGGCATCGCGGTCCCAGGGCCCTTGGGGGCCGTTGCCATCAAGCCCGTAGTAGCGAGCGGGATTGATGGCCTTGGGCGGTGGGGGCGGGGTGTAGTTGCGGACATATTTCTCGATCAGCTCATCAAGCTGAGACAGGTCGATCTCTTCGAGTTGTCCTATCAGCGAGTTTCGGGCGCTGGGGGGCGTCACCTTGGACAGGTAATCGACGAGGTGCGGCTGTCCGCACGCGGTGAGTTGTTCGGTCAGGTCATTGACTTGCGGCATGGTCATCTCTCCTCAATGAAAATCCCCTTCCCATCGTACATCGGCCGCTCCCGCC
Organism: Phycisphaerales bacterium; assembly: GCA_040879395.1. Lineage (GTDB taxonomy): Bacteria > Planctomycetota > Phycisphaerae > Phycisphaerales > UBA1924 > UBA1924. The sequence continues at coordinate 1,465 of JBBDKK010000116.1, read as the reverse complement.
CGGCTCTACACTGGTGCATGATCGACCCATTTACCCCAACGCTCCGGCGTCCGCTGGTCGCGCCCTCGATCCTGGCGGCGGATTTCGCGGATCTGGGCAACGATTGCCGCGATGCGCTGGCCGCGGGGGCCGACATGCTGCATGTGGACATCATGGACGGCCATTTCGTCCCCAATCTCTCGATGGGCCCGGCGGTCTGCGGGGCCTGCCGGCGGGCGTGCCCGGACGCGTTTCTCGATGTGCACCTGATGGTCACCGACCCGCGGATGTACTTCGAGCCGTTTCGCGACAACGGGGCCAACGCGATCAGCTTCCATATCGAGGTCATGGACTCCGAGGGCCACGCGCGGGAACTGGCCGATGAGGTGCGTTCGCTGGGATGCAAGGCGGGGATCGTGATCAATCCGCCCACAGATGTGGAGAAGATCCTGCCCGTGGTTGATGCGTTCGAACTGGTGCTGGTGATGAGCGTGCACCCCGGTTTCGGGGGGCAGGCATTCATCCCGGAAGTCTTGAGCAAAGCCCGGTCGATCCGAGAACGGCTGCGGCCGGGGCAGCGACTGGAGATCGACGGCGGGATCAACCCGGAAACCGCCCGGCAGGCGGTGGATGCGGGCGTGGACCTGCTGGTGGCGGGGTCGTCGCTCTTCGGTAAGCCGCGCGATCACTGGGCGCGGATCATCGAGGATATCCGAGGTCCGGATAAGCTGGCATAAGGCGAACTCCCTATCGCCTTGCGAACAAAGATGCCGCGGGATGTTGATTGACCGCACGCGGAAGGTTGATATTTGCTACACTTTTGCTTCGTCCCGTTGCACGAAGACGAATAAACGAACCGCGGATTCCGGTTCGGCATACCTCAGGAGTTTGTGTCCATGGCGAAAGCACTCGGGTATACCGTACATCTTCTGCGAGTGGGAGAGACATCCTGGGATGCGGATCATCGGCTGATCGGGCAGACCGACCTGCCGATGACCGATGAGGGGTCCCATTCGATCGCGGACGCCATCAGGCAGTTCAAGCCCGATTCCCCGATCTCCCTGGTGCTGGTCTCCGAGGAGGAGGCGGCGGTCGCGGTGGGCAAGCTGCTCACCGGGCCCGAAACCAGGGTCCGCACGATCCCGGAACTTTCCAATGTCGGGCTGGGACTCTGGGAGGGCGTGTTGCGGGCCGATCTCGAGGAACGATGCCCCAGCGCGTACGGGCAGTGGAAAGAGCACCCCGAGCGGATCACCCCGCCCGAGGGCGAGTCGTTCCATGATGCTCAGGACCGGCTGATCTCGGCGATCGTCAAGGCGATGAACAAGGCCAAGGGCACCCATCCGAGGATCGCCATCGTGCTCCGGCCGTGGGCGTGGGCGATCGTCCGCTGCTGGCGGAAAAACGAGACACTTTCAGAGATTTGGGACCAACTGGACGATACGATCATGGCGGAGACGATCGAGGTGATTAAATCGCACCTGGC
>JBBDKK010000115.1:0-26751 GCA_040879395.1 Phycisphaerales bacterium | reverse complement strand
GCGCATGCGGGGCGTGTGCTCGGGCTCGTACTCGCCGGTGGCGTCGATGGCGAAGACCTCGTAGTTGCCGTGGCTGACCTCGCTGGTGGCATAGAACAGGTATTTTCCGTCCGGCGTGTAGAATGGACACCAGTTGACATGCTCGTTGTCGGTGAGCTGGAGTTCCTCGTCGACGCCCGTGATCTTGCCGTCGTCATCGAAGGCGAGCCGGGCAACGAAGACCTGTAGGAGGTTGTCGCCGCGCCGGTCGGAGCGGTAGGTGATGGACTTGCCATCGGGCGAGAAGAAGGGCCCTCCGTCGTAGCCGTCGGCGGTGACCAGGGCGGTGTGGGATTCATCGGTGGTGTCGTAGACCCAGATGTCGCCGTTGCTGGTGCCGGGTTCCAGTCGTGTATATAGGATGAAGCGGCCGTCGGGCGACCATGAGCCCTCGGCGTCGTACCCTTCGCGCTCCCAGAGGACCGAGGATTCTTTGAGCATCGGGACCGAGACGATGTCGTCCATCGAGACATCGAGCTTGGGGGCGTTCTCCGGGTCCTCATCCTGCGCCTGTCGCAGCCGGTTCTGGTGCTCGCGAGCCCGATCTTCGGCCTCATCGGTGAGCACGAAGTGCATACCCAGTTCGCCGGCCATGATGTCCATCTCCACGGGGAACTGCCATGAGTACCGCGAGTTCTCCCGCTGGTAGCCGGCGACCTCCTCGCCGCCGGGCGCGGTGGTGGTGGTGCCGAAGAGGATCTTCATGGGTTCGGTCGGGTGGAACCAGCCGCAGGTGTTGGAGGAACCGGGGCTTGAGACCATGCCCGGTGTGCCCAGGCCGGTGATGTTCCCGTCGTCGTCGCGTTCCACGGCGGCGACATACATCGAGTAGTGCGACCCGGCCTCCTCGCCCTCGGGCGGGACGGGGATCGCCTGGAAGATGATGAACTTGCCATCGGGCGAGAAGTAGCTCTCGCCGGCCTTGATGAAGTCCTCTTCGCTAGTGAGCTGGGTGTGGTCGCTCAGGAAGGGGGCTTCGAGCTCGGGCCACTCGGTGTCCCAGGCGGGGTTGGGGGTCAGGATATTGTCCTGCTCCCGGTTCTGATCCTGGCTCTGATCCTGGTTTTGGGCGGTGGCAGGGCTGATGGCGGCGGTGATGCACGCCAGCACGACGAGGGCGGCATTGCGGGTGTTGGGGGCGGTATTCATCGAAAAGCTCCAGTCGGGTCTACACTCACTTTCATGGTTGATACTAGGTCTCAATACCCGATTGCTCGCGTCCATGAAGGGCCGGTTCCGCTGTTTGCGTACCGCCCGCCGCGGGGAGATCCGCGTGTGATCCACGAAGACCCGCGGTTCATCGTGGTGGACAAGCCCGCCGGGCTGCTCTCGGTGCCCGGGATCGCGCCAGAGAAGCAGGATTGCCTGCGTTCGCGGATCCAGCGGATGTACCCGGGGGCGACGGGGCCGATGACCTGCCACCGCCTGGACCTGTCGACCTCGGGCGTGATGATCCTGGCGTTCGACGCCGCGACGCACCGCAACCTGTCGCTGCAGTTCGAGCAGCGCAAGACGCTCAAACGGTACATCGCGCTGCTCGAAGGGCACCTGGACCGGGACAGCGGCGTGGTCAACTGCCCGATGCGCAAGGACATGGATGTGCGGCCGCTGATGCTGGTGGACTATGTGCAGGGCAAGCCCTCGGTCACGCGGTTCAATGTGTTGGCCCGCGAGATGCTCGGCGGGCGACCGGTGACCCGCGTGGAGATGTTCCCCGAGACCGGACGCACCCACCAGCTGCGGGTGCACGCGGCCCACCCGGGCGTCACCATGGTGGGCACGCTCGGCCAGATCAATCCCGATGAGACACCGGGTCTGGGCGCACCGATCGTGGGCGATGAGCTCTACGGCGACCCGGCGAACGAATCGCCCACGGCCGAGCGGCTGATGCTCCACGCCTCGATGCTCACCATCCACCACCCAGTGACGGGGTCGCAGATGACCTTCAAGGCCCCGGACCCGTTCTAGCAAGAAGGCATCAGGGATCAGGGATCAGGCATCAGGGGAGATAGAGTTCGGTTCCATGTACATCCCGCGAGATCGATATACCATCAGACATGCATGATTCCGAACACGATCTGACGCCGCTCGTCCGGGATCTGATTGACCGATTTTTTGGTGAGTCTGATAGGGCAGAAGCCTGTTATCTCATCTCGGAATATCCCAGCCCGTTCGGGAATGACAATGACCCGAAAGGCACAGGGCGCGAGCGTGTGCAGATCGCGTGTATCAAGGGTGCGGCCGGATCGCTGTCACTGCTTGCCGGGGCGGTCGATCAGGCAAACCAGGATTTTCGCGATGTGCTGATGGGTGCGGAGTTTGGCAGTGACCTACATGCGCACCTGAAATGGGCACACGACCAACTCAGCTGAGTCGTAGTTGCTGGTCTTAATACACGATCGCTGGGCGGTGGGGGGCGGGCCAGCTCAGGGCGGTGGTTTCCAAGAGGCGGCGCAGCTCGAAGACATCCTGCTCGCCGAACGCGTTTCGGTCGTGTGAGTCGATGTCCAGCACGCCGTAGCACGAGCCGTCGTCGTTGAACAACGGAAGCACGAGTTCTGACTTGTCCCGCGGGTCGCAGGCGATGTAGTTGGGCCCGAGGCTGTGGACATCATGGACGATGATCGGGCGTTTTTTGGACCACGCCATGCCGCAGGCCCCGTGGAGGGCGATGGGTGAGCAGGCGGGTTTGTCGCGCGACGGGCCCAGGATCATTTGCTCGGCGTCCGGGTCCTTCTCGTAGAAGCCCACCCACGAGACGCCGAAGTCCTTGAAGAACCGCCAGAGAACATCGGCAACCTCGCGCATGCGACGGTGCCGATTGCCAGACACCTCGGAGAGGGCCATCGCCAGCGGCTTGTAATCGCGTTCGTATACCGGCATGTTGGGTTTTGGGCGTCGCCCATCTCCCACGGGGGGAGCCAGCGGGCTCAGAGGGTGGCGTTGGTGAACGGGAGCAGGCCCATGAAGCGGGCGCGCTTGATGGCGGAAGCCACCATGCGCTGCTGGCGGGCGTTGGTGCCCAGGCGCTTGCGGCCGTAGATTTTGCCGTTGGGGGTCATCATGCGACGCAGGGACTCGACATCCTTGTAGTCGACATACTCGATGCCCTTGCCGCTGGTGACGGTCACCTTGCCGCCCTGGAAGCGTTCGCGATCGTCGCGGTCGTCACGGTCACGGCTGCTGCGGTCGCCGCGGTCGCGGGAAGAAGTGTCTCTGCTCATATCGGTTCTCCGTCTCGGTCTGCGTGGCTCGCGCACCCCGCGCACACCGCGGCGGCCGACGAGCGACGGAACTGACTTGTGGGTAGGGAGTTTACGCCCGGATATCGGCGTCGTCGACCCGGGAGGGGCGAGAACTGGCGTGGTGGGCCGAATTGGGGTCGCCGGGGCGGCATCGGCGTTCCAGGGCGTGGTCGATCGAGAGGATCCCCCCGCCCCGCCAGATCAGATAGAGGGCCGGCAGCAGCAGGACCAAGTTCCGGATCACCTGGCACCAGCCCACCTCGGCCTCGCAGATCAGGTTCATATCCCCGAAACAGGAGCAGTCTGCGTGGATCCCAGAGGTGATGACATGGACCAGCCCGGCGATGAAGGCGATCAGCATGAGCCCCAGCGTGAGGGCGGCGGATCGGGTGCGGAGCCCGAGGATCAGCAGCACCGCGGCGATGATTTCCACCCACGGGATGGTGTAGGCCGCGCTGAGGATCAGGTGGGCGTGGGTTTGGGGGTCGAGGACCTTGAAGCCTTTGATCGCGAAGGCGAAGGCCTGGATATTCATGAGCTTGCTGACCGCCGCGAACGCGAAGAGCCCCCCGAGGCCCAGGCGCACGGGGAGTTGGATCAGCACCGATTCGGCCCATCGCAGTGCGCTCATGGCATCGTCTCCGGCTCGCCGCGTTCGACAGGCAGCCCGGCGGCTTCCCAATCCGCGTAGCCCGAACCCATGATCATCAGGTTCGTGTAGCCGAGCGGTTGGAGCAGGGCCATGGTGTTTTTCGAGGCGTCGCAGGCCTCGCCGCCTGTGCAATAGATCACAACCGGGGCATCGGGGGGGATGGATGCGAGTATCGCATCACCGGCATCTGTCAAAATATTCTCTGCTGTCAGGTAGGCAGCGCCCGAGACGCGACCCTCGATGAACTGGTCACGCCGGCGTGAATCGATGAAGTACGCCCCATCTATCCAGTGCTGGTGGGCCTGGCGGAGCGTGAGCATGCCCTCGGGCACCGGCGCATCGAGCCGGGCCTCGTACTCGGCGTTCTTCACGGGCCGAGCCCCGGCCTCGTCCTCGGGCGTGTCAGCATCCGGGATTTCTTCCGAAATGGGCGTATTCTCCGCGGGATCGTCCGCAGCTCCCGCGTCCTCCGGCGGCGGATCCGCCTGTGCCGGGGGTTGGCCGGGGGCGTTCATGACCGGCAGGAGGACGATGGGCTTATCACGCACCAGCGATTGGACCGTGCCGCCGATGTACGCCAGGCCAACGATCATCAGCACGCCCGAAACCGTATGTGCACATCTGGCCATGGAGAACCGTCCTGAGCGGGGTTGGCCCGGATGGGCGGGGACTGGAAGCGTAGGCGGGGGTTATTGCGCCCGGAGCTGGCCGTACATCTGGACGGTGAGTTCGCTCTCGTCTTTGACATCGGTGGTGAGGTGCAGCTGCGTGTTGAAGCGCGGCGCGGGGCTCACGACCTTGCCGGTGATGCGCACGACCCACTCGGTCTTCTCCTCGTTGGCCGGCTCGAAGACCTCCTCGGTCTCGAGAGCGACGGTGTCGAGGGCCACGCTCTTGAGTTCGAAGGCCTTGCCGGACTTGGAGACGACCTTGAACTCACGCTCGAACTCGTCGCCAACCGTCATGCGGCCCATGGTGATCCGCACCGGGCTGATATCCAGATCGCCAAGCACGCGGGCGACCGCGGCCAGCGAGAAGATCGGCTTGCGTTCGTCGTTGGTCCGCACGGTGATGTCGGCCCGGTGGTTGTCCGGGCGGGCATCGGGGCGGATGGTCAGCCGGATGACCGAGAGGCGGAGATTCTCGCCCTGGTACTCGGTCTCGCCCATGTCCACGACCTCGATATCGAATGATTCGGGCTGATCGACGGTGGCCCGGGTGACCTTGAAGTCATCGGTGCGGCCGTAGATACTGAACTCCTTGGTCATGGTCTCACCTTTGTTGACCGCGTCGAAGGGCAGGATCCGCGGCTCGGTCACGATGACCGGCTTGACCAGTGCGCGAACAATCAGGGTTTCGGCGCGTGTGGTGTCCGAATCGGTGAAGACGGTCACATTCTGCGAGACCGCGCCCTTCTTTCCCTTGGGATCGAAGGTCACATCGAGCTTGCCCGATTCGCCGGGCATGTAGGTCTTCTGCTCCAGTTCCGGGACCGTGCAGCCGCAGGAGGGCTTCACCTGCGTGATGGTCAACGGGCCGCTGCCGGTGTTCTTGAAAAGGTAGCTGAGCGATGTTGTGTCGGAATCGAGGATCTCGCCGGTCTCCTGGATCTTGCTCGAGAAGGTCAGCACCCCCTTGCCCTCGACCTCGGGGTTCATCATGCCCGGGGCGGTGGGGGCAAGGTCTTCGCGCTCAAGCGCCTGCCCGTGGGCGACGGGGCCGAACCCGCAGGTCATTGCCACGCCGGAAAATACCAAAAGAGATTTTTGAAAGCTCATCGCTGCGTTCCTCCCGATCCGACCCGGCGGCTTGTCCCAGTCAGGATCGCCGCCGTGATTGATTTTATAGGACCCTTCGCAGAGCCCGTGTATCCGATTCCGACGCCGGAGCGTCCGTTCCATTGTTCACGATCCGGGCACCATTGCCACCCCTGAGGATGGAACTGATGGCCGGTATCGGGTTATCGCCCCTTCATATCCGGTTTCAGGCGCTCGCGAGCCGTGTTTCTGATATGCAAACCCGGATGAGTCATGGACTTGTCTGGTCTGGCGGAGCCATCGCGGACCCCGCCGTATTCTATCCAACGCCCGGGGGCGGCACATATTGCCCCGGGAGGCCGAGCGCCGTGGGAAAACTCCGAGAATCAAGGATACGCACGCTCCGCCGACGGTGTTCAGCACCCGCCCTGGTTGAATGCCTGGAGGAAGGCGGAGATATCGAAGAAGTTGTGATCCCCGTCGCCGTTGAAGTCCGCCTCGGGGTCTCCGTCATTGAACGCCCCCAGGAAGGCGGAGATATCGAAGAAGTTCACCATCCCATCACCCGTGAAATCCGCGGCCGGGGAGCAGACATCCACGGTGAAACTCCGCGAGGCCGTCAGGAACGCGTCGCGGATGGCCTCGAAGCGGACCCAGGGCGTCGGATCGACCACCTCCACCGTGATGGTGTGCTCTCCAGATGCCAGCCCCAGCGTGGCAACATCCAGCTCATCTGACCCCGCCGCGCTGATGATCAACTGCCCGTCGAGGTACCACAGCACGCTCAGATCGTGGCTCAGCGGCTGCATAGGGGTGACCCAGAGCAGGGCATCACCATCGACGGTCGCCCCGTCGGGCGTGCCGTCGTCGATCGGGCTGACCTCTTTGTAGATCTGGTGGAGCAGCCGCTCGGCGCTGACGATGTTGAACGGCCGCCCCAGCGACCGCATCATGGAGTTGTTCGAGGGGCGGTAGACGCCGAACTCGGAGTAGTTGCCGCCCTCGTAGGTGTTGACGGGGCCATCGAAACCGGCGAAGGAGGTATCCATCCACCGCCACCATTTCCGGTTCTGGTCGAGCTGCTGCTGCCGATTAAAAATGGAAACATCCACCGGCGTGAGTTCCGGCCCGTTGTAGGTGGTGGGGCCCCCGTAGGTGTACTCGTCGGCCAGATCGCCCAGCGAGTGGCCCATCTCATGGATGGCGATCTCGACGGCCGATCCGTTCTGGCCCGCGGCGGTGCCCAGGTCGTTGCTCGGATAGCCGGCCCCGCCGTACTTGCTGGAGTTGGAGATGGCGATCACCTGGTCAATGTCCGGGGCGGCCGCGGCGGCCATATAGGCCTTGGAGACGCTCACGCACAGCAGCCGCTCGGTGCCGCCGCACCAGTAGGCCATATCCAGGGCGGTGTCGCGGTTGATCCCGGGGTTGGGATCATTGTCCACGCCGGATTCGTTGGAGACGACCTCGACCTTGGTGAACCGGAAATAGGGCTCGTAGCTGATGAACGGCTCGTAGCGGAAGAACGAGTCCTCGATCTCGCCCGCATCCGCGTGGAACTGGTCCATCTCGCCCGCGGTGTAGCCATCACCCACGACCACGAAATCCACCCGGTTGTCCGGAACCCCGCGGTTGGCCTGCTTGACGGCGTCGATGACCCGCTTGGCGTCGGGATCCGTGGGCAGCCAGAAGATCCCGCCCTCGAGATTGCCCTGGGCGTCGCCCCAGCAGCCGTGGACTTTGGTCATGCCGAGGCGGTCGTCGCCGTCGTGCTGGTGCTGGGCGATTGCATGCCCGCAGGTGAGCGTGAGCAGGGCGAGGGAAATCGTCGTGGTCGGGGTGTGCATGTGCATGATCTCCACGCCCGATCGCGGGCGGATGCTGATTCTCGGACTGTGATTCGATCGGGGCGCGACCACACGGCCTGTCGCGGACGCCGCCGGACTGGCGACGATACCCCGTGCTTGGGAACACGGGGCTATACGCGATGATCGGTCACTGGTTCCGCCGTCTTCACCGGTTCGGGTGCCCAGAATACCAGAAGTCAGAAGCAGCACCCGGCGTTGAAATCGGTGAGGAACGCGGAGAGATCGAAAAAGTTCGTCTCTCCGTCGTTGTTGTAGTCGCCGCCAGCGTTGTAGCGCTGGATGAAGGCAGAGAGATCGAAGAAGTTGAGTTGCCCATCTTCGTTGAGATCCGCCCAGCAGAAGAACTCGCCAGGGAGTGGCATGTGCGCTTGGGCAAAGACGATGTTCGGCTCACCGCCATCGGTGGGTCCACCGTAGCCGATCCGCATCGTCTCCGCCGTTCCAATGTACGGCTCGTTCCTGTTGGTAAAACCGAACCCGTAGGTCGTGCCCCAGCGGATCGTGTTGGCATTGGGGTCGTCGTGAAATCCGACGGCCTGGCGGTAAAGAACGGACGCGCAGACCGAGAGTTCGACGGCCCACGCTTGGCCGTCGATTTGTTCGTCAAGATCATCGTGGTAGGCCGGCGCATCGAAGGTGAACTCCTCCGTTTCGGCATCGCCCGCGGAGTGTTCGAACCACGCGATCTGGCGGCTGGAGTTCTGGTTGTGAATGGCGTACTCGTAGCGGTAGGTGAAGTTGTCGGGATCCTCGGTCACGCGCGAGCCGACATGGATCAGCCCGCCCCGCGGCATCTCGATCTCGTCGATGAGCACCTCGGCGTCCGGAACTCCGATCCCGTTGCCGTGGTCGCGCCAGGCGAAGATCGCCGGCTGCCGGTCGTAGGTCGGGCCGACCATCGCCGCCGTCGCCGAGCCGGGCGTGAATGTGACCTGGCGGTAGCTGACATTGTTGTTGCGCTCCTCGGGCATGGTTTCGTCCGGGACGATGAGCTGCGTCTCGACGAAGTACAGCGCATCGGGGTCGCTGACATCCGCAAGCTCGACCTGCACACGCTTGTAGATCGCATCGCCGGTCTGGTTGATGCTGGTGAAGGGATACGGGTAGTCGCCGAAGTACGCCTCGACCTCGGTGCGCGGGCCCATCATCGCCTGCCCGCCGTTGGTGGTGCTGCTGTTGACATCGCTGCAACCAGGGCCCAGCTCATCGATCGCTCCCGGCGTGCACCCCAGCCCGCAGGCGTTGCCGGGCAGCGGGATGGTCGGGTGGCGCACGAACCCGATGCCGATCTGCTCGATGCGGTGGTCCTTGAGCTTGTAGATCGACTGGGCGATCAGCGGGTGCTGGTTTGTGTTCTGGGCATATGAGACCGGTTCGTCACCGATATTGCACAGCGTGGTGCCGAAGCTGTAGGCGGCAACCTTGTCAACCACCCCAAAGCTGGTAGCGCCGTCGATCTCGCTGCAGATCAGGTCGGGTCCGGCGGTGGCGAATCCGGCGGCCAGGGCAAGGCACGGGGCGATGGTGGATCGGGGTTTCATGGGCGTCTCCTTCTACTCCAATGTACCGCCGCGGATGCTCCAGACCAAGCCCAATCTCTCAAACGGTCGCAGACTCGTGCATCCGGGCCCGCCAACCCTCGATCGCGTCGTAGACATCCTGGACCGATCCGGCCTCGCGAAGCGCGTTCTTGAGCGGGCGGCAGTGGCCCTCGTTTATGGGCTTACCCAGCAGATTCGCCTTCTGGCGGAACACATGGCGGGCGTGGTTTTCATCGCGGTACTCGATCATGCGCTCAAAGAACCGCAGGAGCATGTCCAGTTTCTCGTCTTCGCTGGGGTGCAGGTCGCTCAGGTCGATGGCCGAGACGGCGGCCGCATCCGCGGGGTCGATGCGCTGCTCGACCACCCGCTGCTGCAGGGCCCAGGCGTAGCGGAACAGCCACGGGTTGCTGAACGAGCCGCGACCGATCATCACTCCCGCGCACCCGGTGCAATGGAGCATGTTGACGACATCGGCCGCTTCCTTGATGTCGCCGTTGCCGATGACGGGCACATCCGGATATCGCTCGCGCACATCATCGACGACGCGCCTGATGCCCTGCAGATCGCACGCACCCTTGAAACGCTGCTCGGTGGTCCGCCCGTGGATGGTGATCATCGATGCCCCACGCTCGATGAGCCCTATAGATAGTTTGCTCGCCACGCCCGCCCGCTTGGCCTCTTCGTCCCATCCCAGGCGCATCTTGGCCGTCAGCGGCACATGCCCCGGCATGGCCTCCCGGACACGCTCGAACATGGCGAAGGTGCGGTTCAGATCGCACATCAGCATCGATCCGCCGTTCTTCTTGGTGACCTTGTCCACCGGGCAGCCCATATTGATATCCACGACCGTCGCCCCGTGCTCGGCGCACCACGCGGCCCCCTCGGCCAGGATTGCGGGATCCGAGCCGTAGAGCTGCATGCCGATGGGTTTGTCGAGATCGTTGGTGCGGGCCAGGTCGCGGCTGGTCTCTTCGCTGAGCAGCAGCCCCTTGGGGCTTAAGAGGTCCGTGCAGGCAAGCCCGACCCCGCCCAGCTCGCGGCAGGTGATCCGCCATGCCAGTTCGCACCAGCCGGCGATGGGGGCCAGCAGCAGGTTGGTATCGAGGGCAACCGTGCCGGTGGGGGCGTTCAATGTCAGCGGCTGGGCGATCACGGGTCGATGATAGTGCTTAAACCATGCCGGTGGAAGCGGTTAGAGTATCCAGAGCACGATCAGCATCGCGACCCCGGCCATCACGCCCGCGATCAGGTCGTCCAGCACCACGCCCCACCCGCCGGCGATCCGTTGCACGGCCCCCGCCGGCCAGGGCTTGAGGATATCGAACGCCCGGAAGAGCACGAACGCCCCCAGCAGCACCCAGATCGTGGACATGGGGCACACACAGACCCCGGCGGGGATAAACATCAGCGTGATGCTCTGGCCCGCGACCTCGTCGGCGACCACCTGGGACGGGTCTTTGCCCCACTTGGCCTCCGCCTGGATGCCCAGCAGGACGCACACGAGGGTGAATACGACCGCCAGCAGGGCCATGGCTGCGAAATAGATCCAGGCAAGGGTGCTGCCCGGGCCCAGCCCCGCGGCGATGAGCACCCCGGCGATGACCACCGGCGGGATCGAGCCCCAGGTTCCCGGGAACGGGCGGCGGTGCCCCAACCCGGCGACGGTCAGGAGCATCTCGGTGGGGTGATCCATGGTGTTCATGAGGGATGATCCTTCGGTCTTACCGCTTTTTGATGCCCTGCCCGCCCTTGTTGCTCTTGGGGCGTGGTTTGGCGGGGGGGCCCTGCACCTTGGTGGGCTTGCGGGCCTTGCGGCCCCGCATCGCCTCGAGCATCCGGGCGTTCTGCTCGATGCTGTGCTTCATGGCCTTGCCGATGTAGGGCAGGCCCGAAAGCAGCGTGACGACGACCGTGGCCCACACCAGCACCACAATCACCAGCCGCCCGGTGGTGTCTGGCCCGGGAGAGCCCAGGGCGATGATGAGCAGGATGATCGGGATCGAGCCGGACTGGAGGATCATCTTGGCCTTGCCCAGGGTCCCGGCGGAGAAATCGACGCCCTCCCCCTCATACACACCCCGGATGGAGGTGACCAGCAGCTCCCGCATGATCATGGCCGCGACCATCCACCCGGCGACGCCGGAGATCTGGATGGTGGTGTCTGCGAGGAGGATCTCGGCGTGGAAGGCGGGGGTTGCGAGCATGACGAAGCCGCCGAGGATCAGCAGCTTGTCCGCCAGTGGGTCCATGATGCGTCCGAAGCGCGTGACGGCGTCCCATTTGCGGGCCAGATGCCCGTCGAGGAAATCGGTGATGGCCGCGATGATGAAAACCACGACCGCCGCGATCAGCAGGCCTCCCGAGGGGTGCGAAATCTCGCCAAGTCGATCAATATCAGTAGGTTGGGTGCTGATCGTTCTCGGCTGAACATAGGAAACGAGGATGATGAACACCCACGCGAGCAGCAGCCGCGCGATGGTGAGCAGGTTGGGGATATGGACTTTGCGATCGGGTTGGGCCTGCATCATCGCTCTGGGTGCGTTCATAGCGACGATGATAGAGCCCCAAAGACGGTGGCGTCACGCGTGAGAGGAGCGGACGGCCGAAACGCCAGCCGACCGCCAGATCGCCGCGGATCATTCAGAGAATGCCCATGCGCGCGTTTGAAACGGGTTGGTGAGTGGAAGCCAACACCGCCGCGCACTATCCTCCACATCCCGACCGGCGGCAAAGCACACATCGGCCGTGTCGGGTGTATAGATGATGCCAGGGCCGTACGGCGTTCGACGCACGCCGGGCATTGATCGGGAGACGGAATCAGCGGACCCGGGCAGCAACCAGACCGGTTTCCGTATACATCACTCACGCCGCACACAGGCCTATTTCCGCGTTCAGGGTTCATGGGCACACGCCCTCAGCGGGCCGCGAAAGAGACACGGTGGAACAGATCATCGATCCGATTGCGTTGTACCTCATCTGCGGCCTGGGCGCGGCCGGGATCGCCCTGGCCCTGCCCCGGCGGACACCCAATGGCGGGCGCGGGCTGGTGATCACCGGGGCCATCGTCCTGGCGTTCGCTTTCGGCTTGGCCGCGCTGCTGATGGGCCTGCGGGCCAACGACAACGGGAACCCCCAGCCGAACTTCTTCTTCTACCCCTTCGCCCTGATCGCCCTGGGCTCGGCCATCCGCGTCATCACGCACAAACGCCCGGTCTACTCCGCCCTTTACTTCATCATGACGATCATCGCCAGCTGCGGGCTCTACCTGCTGCTGTCCGCCGAGTTTTTGGCGTTCGCGCTGGTCATCATCTACGCGGGCGCGATCCTGATCACCTACCTCTTCGTCATCATGCTCGCCACCCAGGCCCCCACGGGCGAGGACGATTCGATGCTCGGCGAGGTCGATGCCGAATCACGCGAGCCGATCCTTGCAAGCGTCATCGGCTTTGTCCTCGTCGGTCTGCTCACGGCCGCGATGTTCAGCGGCGTCGGCCGCCTCCCCGAGCCAGTCATGACCCAGGCCAGGGCACAGGACGGTGTGCTCGCCTACCTGCCCGGCAAGGCCGACAAGGTCCTCGCCCGCAACGGCCTGCTCGACGGCGGATGGCGGGTGGCCCGCGACCCAGAGACGGGCATGGCGGTCATTGACCCCGACGAGCGGATAAGCCGGATCGAGCTGATCGAGGGTGAGGACGCCCACGGCGAGCCGCTGATCGTGGCGACCCGCACGCTCGGCCCGGAGGACTGGCCCGAGGAACTCCGCGCCAATAACCTCGATCGGCTGGGCTACAACCTGCTCAACGACCACCCGATGATGATCGAGGTCGCCGGCATCATCCTGCTGATGGCCATGCTGGGGGCCACGGTCCTTGCCCGCAAGCATGTTGAACTCGAAGAGGACCTCAAGGCCACGCAGGCCAGGCGTCTGGGGACCATGTTCCCCGAAGACCCGCACGGCGTGACCGAAAGCGGGGGGGCGTCATGATGGAAACCCTCTCCGCACTCACCGGGCTCATGGCCCCCGCCCAGCTCGCCTTCCCGGAGGAAGTCGCCGGCTCCGTGCTCGCGCCGTACCTGCTGGTGTCCGCATCGATGTTCGTGATCGGCCTCATCGGATTCCTGACCCGCAAGAACATGATCATCATGTTCCTGTGCACGGAGCTGATGTTCCAGGCCGCCGGGTTGGCGTTGATCGCCTTCGGCCGCCACCATCTCGGGGCCGACGGGCAGACTTTCGTGATCTTCGTGCTCTGTGTCGCCGCGGCGGAGGCCGCGATGGCCCTGGCGCTGGTGGTGCTGCTGTTCCGTCACCGTGAAACGCTGGGCGCCTCGGCGTGGAAGGAACTCAACGGATGATGACCGCTTCGTTGATCAACACACTCTCGGCCCCGCTGGCGATGGCCCCGGAGTCCCAGGGCCCCGCCGCGCATCTGGAGCACTTGGTTTCTCATGTGGGGACCGGGCCCGGGTGGGTGCTGCTGATCCCCTTCCTGCCGCTGCTCGGCTGCGCCCTCTGCGGGATCTACGCGTTCACGGGCGTCAAGTCCAAGCTCCCGGCCTGGACCACCGTGGGCCTGCTGGCCATCGCCTTCATCGCCACGCTGAGCATGTTCATGGGCTACGACGGCGAGCCCTACACCGTGCAGGCCTTCGAGTGGTTCAACCTGCACTACGGCGAGCGGTCGTTCATCGCCAACTTCTCGTTCTTCATCGATAAGCTCACCATCCTCTGGATGCTCTTCGTCACCGGGCTGGCGACGCTAATCGCGCTCTACGCCAGCGAATACATGGCCCACGATCAGGGCATGGGCTACTGCCGCTTCTTCGCGGCCTTCAACCTCTTCGTGTTCTCCATGGCCTGCCTGGTCATGGGCGACAACCTCATCATGCTCTACCTGGGCTGGGAGGGCGTGGGGCTCTGCTCGTACCTGCTGATCGGGTATTTTTACAAGAAGCCCGACGCCGTCGCCGCCGCCAAGAAGGCGTTCATCGTCAACCGCATCGGCGACCTTGGCCTGGCGCTGGGCATCTACCTGACCTTCGTGCACTTCGGCACCGTCCAATACGCCGAGCTTTTTTCCAGCGACAAGCTTCACGGCTACATCAGTGCCGCCGCCGTCGGCGACTTCTCGATGATCCCGTCCCAGGCCCAGTGGATCGCCCTGCTGATGATGATCGGCGCCTTCGGTAAATCCGCCCAGTTCCCCCTGTATGTCTGGCTCCCCGACGCGATGGAGGGCCCGACCCCGGTCTCGGCCCTGATCCACGCCGCCACGATGGTCACCGCGGGCGTGTACCTGATCGCCCGCATGTACCCGGTGTTCCTGGTCAGTGAGCACGCCCTGCCCACCGTCGCATGGATCGGCACCATCACCGCCGTCCTGGCCGCCACCATCGGCATGGCCCAGTTCGATATCAAGCGGATCATGGCCTACTCCACCGTCTCGCAGCTGGGATACATGTTCGCGGGGCTGGGCCTGTTGACCACGACGGGCGCGGCCTTCCATGTGCTGACACACGCCTTCTTCAAGGCCCTGCTCTTCCTCGCCTGCGGCGCGGTCATGCACGGTTTCGCCGGCCAGCTCGACCTGCGCAAGCTCTCGGGCGTGGCGTGGATGAAGGGCTGGGGGATCGTGGGCGTCACGATGCTCGTCGGCTGCATGAACCTCGCCGGCCTGCCCTACATCACTTCCGGCTTCTACTCCAAGGACATGATCTTGGCCGAGGCCTTCATCACCCCCGGCTACGCCGTCATCGGCTGGATCCTCGTCGCCACCGCCATCCTCACCGCCTACTACACCTTCCGCGTCTACTTCCGCGTCTTCGTCGGCCCCCAGCACGCCGAGCCGGGCGATGAATATCACGAAGAACTCGCGGAAGAACGCGTCAAGGCCGAACACGAGGAAGAGGACCACGGACATCATCACTTCCATCCGCATGCGCCCGGCTGGGCCATCAACGCGGTGCTGATCGTGCTGGCCGTCGCCTCGATGCTGGCGATCGCGCTGGCCTACATCGACAAGGCAGAGCATTACGGCTGGGTCGGCTCGATGGTCGCCGAGTCCACCGCCAGCTTCCACTCGCCCTACGCCGCCGAGGCCCACCACGCCCATGTCGACCATGTCGCGCCCCACGCCGTCGCCGGCCCGGTGGGCACCGCCGCCCCGGGCACCGTCTTCGGCATGGACGCTCACAATGCCATGATCCTCATCTCCGGCATCGGGGCCATCGTGGGCGTGCTGATCGCCGCCTTCCTCCACGGTCCCAAGGGCTGGCAGGGCCTGTTCCTGGGCAACCGCGAACGGGCCGACACCACCCGCATGGACGCCGTCGCCCGCCGCGCCGGGCCGCTGCCAAGATGGGCCGAGAACAAGTGGTTCGTCGATGAGTTCTACCACGCCGTGCTGGTGACCCCCCTGCGGGTGATCTCCCACATCTTCCACTGGATTGACAAACTACTCATCGACGGGCTGGTCAACATCTTCGGGTTCCTGCCGCGGGTTTTCGCCTGGATCATCCGGCCGAGCCAGTCGGGCGTCCTGCAGGGCTACGCCGTCTCGATGGCCGGCGGATTGGCCGTGATCCTCTTCGTTGTGCTGGTCTTCGTTGTGCGAGCGGGGGGTGGAGCATGAATCTGGAAATCTGGTCACTGCTGCTGCTGATCTTCGCCCCCGTCGCCGTGGGCGTGCTCATCGGGCTGCTCCGCAACCCCGACTACGCCTACCGCGTCGCGCTGGTCACCTCGCTCCTGCTCATCATCCCCGCCCTGCGCCTGCTTTCCGCCTTCGACTTCAGCATGGCGGGCACGCCACAGTTCCTCCACGCCGTGCCCTGGGTGCCCGGCCTGGGCCTGGAGTTCTCCGTCGGCATGGACTCGGTCTCGTTCCTGCTGATCCTGCTGACCGTCCTGCTGGGCCCGATCGTCGTGCTGGCGTCCAAAACCGCCATCACCGGCGACAAGCGGATGTACTACGCCTGGCTCACCGTCCTGCAGGGCGCGATGGTCGGCGTCTTCGCCGCCCAGGACCTGCTGCTTTTCTACACCTGCTTCGAGTTCACGCTCCTGCCGATGTTCATCCTCATCCGCAAATACGGCTCGACCAACCGCATCGCCGCCTCCACCAAGTTCTTCCTCTACACCTTCACCGGTTCGATGCTCACGCTCGCCGGCCTGGTCTATGTCGTCTGGTTCGTCGCCCAGGACTCCCAGCTCGGTGCGTGGACGCTCCACATCCCCACCCTCACCGCCTACGCCGCCGAGATGACCCTCGCCGAGCAGGGCTGGGTGCTGGCCGCGATGCTCGCCGGGTTCGCCGTCAAGGTGCCGCTATTCCCGGTCCACACCTGGCTCCCCCTGGCGCACACCGAGGCCCCGACCGCCGGCTCGGTCATCCTCGCGGGTGTGCTGCTCAAACTCGGAACCTACGGCTTCTACCGCTTCGCCATCCCCTTGGCCCCGCAGGCCTTCTTCGAGTACGCACCGGCCATCGCCGTGCTGGCGATCATCGGAATCATCTACGCCGGGCTCATCTGCTGGGTGCAGACCGACATCAAGAAGCTCGTCGCCTATTCATCCGTCAGCCACCTGGGGTTCTGCATCCTCGGGCTGGCCGCGCTCAATGTCACCGGTTTGAGCGGCTCGATCCTCTATATGCTCAGCCACGGTCTCTCCACCGGCGCGCTCTTCCTCATGATCGGCTTCATGTACGAGCGCTACCACACCCGCGACATGAACACGGTGGGGGGGCTGGCGACCAAGATGCCCATCTGGACCACCTTCATGGTCTTCTTCACGATGGCCTCCGTCGGCCTGCCCGGGCTCAACGGCTTCCCCTCCGAGCTGCTGTGCCTGATCGGCACCTTCCAGTCCGACGCCGCCTGGAACGCCGCCGGCGAGCCGGGCGCGTGGGGCGCCTCGCTGGGCCCGTGGTTCGCCGTCTTCGCGGGCACCGGCATGGTCATCGCCGCGATGTACCTGCTGATCATGGTCGGCAAGGTCTGCTTCGGCCCGCTGCGTGAGCCCGCGGGCCACCATCCCCACAACGAGCTGCCCACGGACCTGAACCTGCGGGAGATCACGACCCTCACCCCCCTGGCCATCGGCTGCCTCCTCTTCGGGCTCCAGCCCACCATCCTGCTCGACGCGATCAACGAGCCGGTCAACAACACGGTTGCCTTGGTCGACGAAGCAAATGGCTTGGAATCTGACTTAACCCTTAACTCAGCCCGGACTCTCCCGAGCAACTATTTCACACATGATCAGGGATTCCAGACTGCAGATCCGAGCCCCCAGGTACTTGCGGAGCAAATGTATCACGAAAAAGTAAACTCATTCATGACAGAGCCAGATGAGAATGGTGTTCAACGACTTCGTGATGATATCGATTTTGCCGAGTTCAAACGAGTCTTGGATGAAGGTCCAGTGATCAGCGACGCAGCAGCAGGTACGATGGAATTCCAAGGAGCCGCGCATGACTGAGAAACTCGCGATCCTCTGGCCCGAGATCCTCCTCTTCATCGGCACCTGCCTCGTGATGATCACCGGGCAGTGGCCCAACCGCGCGATCCGCCAGTTCACGCCGTGGATCTGCTTCATCGCCCTCACGCTGGCCTTCTTCGCCGCGATGACCTCGCCCTCCACCTCGGGCATGTTTCCCGAGCTGATCCCCTACGCCAAGATGATGATCGCCGCCGTCGGCCTGATGATCCTGCTGCTGCTCTCGGGCACCGTCGACCGCCGCCTCGAGGCCGAGGTGGACAAGGGCCGCCGGTTCGAGTCCATCCGTTCCAACCGCGGCGAGTTCTACGCCTTCTTCATGTTCTCGCTCACCGGGCTCATGCTCACGGCCTCCGCCGACGACCTCATCTGGCTCTTCCTGGCCCTTGAGCTGACCTCGCTGCCCACCTACATCATGGTCGCGATCTCCCGCGAGGAGGACACGGCCCTGGAGGCCGCGGTCAAGTACTTTTTCCTCGGCGCCCTCGGGGCCGCGATCTTCCTCTACGGCTTCGCACTTGTCTACGGGGCCACCGGCAGCACGAACCTCGCCGAGATCGCCGCCGTCTTCGCCGCCGAGGGGATATCGCCAATCGGCATGATCGGCCTGCTGGTCGCCGTCATCGGGGTGTCATTCAAGATCGCCGCCGTTCCCATGCACTTCTACACGCCCGATGTCTACCAGGGCGCGGCCTCGCCCGTCTCGGCCATGCTCGCCTTCGTCCCCAAGACCGCCGGCTTCCTGGCGCTGATGATGCTCCTGGGCACCGCCGGGTGGGGGTTCGCCTCCGGAGCCGACGCCTCGGGCCACCTGCCGATCGAACTCGAGGCCACCCTCTGGATCATGGCCGCCCTGACGATGACGGTCGGCAATGTCCTGGCCCTCCTTCAGTCCTCGGTCAAGCGCATCCTCGCCTACTCCTCAATCGCCCACTCGGGATACATGCTCGTGGGCATCATCGCCGGCCCCGGATCCCCCGGCTCGCCCTTCTATGAGAACGGCCTGGCCGCGGTGCTGTTTTACCTGCTGACCTACGGCGTCATGACCACCGGCACCTTCGCCGTCCTCGCCTCCCTTGAACACCGCGACGGCAAGGAGGCCGACCACATCGACGACATCCGCGGCATCTGCAAGTCCCACCCCGTGCTGGGCTGGACCCTGATCATCTGCGTGCTCTCCACGCTGGGCTTCCCGCCTCTGCTGGGCTTCATCGCCAAGGTCGGGCTCTTCACCTCCGGCATCGCCGCCGGCCACATCGCCCTGGTGGTGATCCTGGCCATCAACTCGGCCATCGCCGCCGCCTACTACCTGCGGCTGGTGGCCGTGGCCTACATCGACGACAGCGAGAAGCCCTCCTCCCCCGTCTACCCCTCCCCGTTCCCCATGCGCCGCGTCGCGGGGGTGATCTCCGCCTTCGGCGTCATCTTCCTGCTCGTCTTCTCGGCCCCGCTGGTCGACGGGGCGGTCAACGCCGCCACCTTCGTCGCGCCCACGCCCCAACCCGCCGACGCCGCAGCGACGGACAACCCCTCTGGCCCCGACGAAAATACGATGGCCCTGGGCGATCCGCCACCCGCAGACGATTGATCCGCCATGGAAGCGTTCTTCTCCATCCTGCTCCCCGCCCTGGCCGACACCAGCACCATCACCGGCGGCCCGGAAGAAGTCGCCTTCTGGTCCGCCGCGGGCCTCATGGCCCTGCTCACGATTACCATCCTTGAAATCGTGCTGGGCGTGGACAATGTCGTTTTCATCGCCATCCTCGCCGACAAGCTCCCCAAGGAGAAACAGGCACGGATCCGCAACATCGGCCTGCTGATGGCCATGGTCATGCGACTGATCCTGCTGGCCCTGGCCTACCTCATCGTCCAGCTCACGACCCCGCTGTTCACGGTCATGGACCAAGAGATCACCGGCAAATCCCTGCTCCTGATCGTCGGCGGGCTCTTTCTCATCGGCAAGGCCACGCTGGAGATCCATCACCTGATGGAAAGCGTCGAGCACGGCAAGGCGGACCCGGCCGACCCCGAGAAGCGCCCGCTGATGAAGCGCAAGACGGTCACCGTCGCCTCCGTGCTCACGCAGGTGCTGCTGCTGGACATGGTCTTCTCCCTGGATTCGGTCATCACCGCCGTGGGCATGACCAGCAACTACTGGATCATGGCCACCGCGGTGGTCATCTCCATCGGCGTCATGCTCGCCTTTGCCGGGCCGATCGCCCGCTTCGTCAACACCCACCCCACGATGAAGAACCTGGCGCTCTCGTTCCTGGTGCTCATCGGCGTGCTGCTGGTGGCCGAGGGCATCGGCCAGCACTTCCCCCGCGGCTACATCTACTTCGCCATGGCCTTCGCCATCGCCGTCGAACTCATCAACATGAAGACCGGCTCCCGCCGCGCCCGCAAGAAGGCCGCCCCCGTCACGCCCCCGGCCTGAGCACCATCACCGCGTGCGGGCCGATCCCCTCGATCTCAAAGATCCCGCCCACGATGCCAAACCCGAGCTTCTCGTAGAACCCGAACGCGTTCTCCCGCGCATTGCACCAGATCGGGTCCGTGCTGACCCGCCAGACCCGGTCCCGCGCCGCCTCGACAAGCACGCGCCCCAGCCCCGTTCCCCGGGCCTCAGGCACCGACGCCATACCGCGGATGCGCCACGCCTTGGGTTCATCGAACGGATCACTCGGCGGCTGGGCGTGGCGGTACATCGACAGGATCGCCAGAATCTCCCCGTTCCGCACCGCCGCGAGGTGAAATGTTTCCCGGTCATCATCGCCGGGGTACACAAGTTCCTCGGCCCGCTGGTGCGGACGCAGCACCCGCTGCCGCACCGGGCGGATCGTGGCGGCGTCGACCTCCATGATCGCCACCGTCCCCGGATCGGTTGCTTCACTCATCGCCCGCCGCTCCCCGCGCAAGGTGCTTCTCGATCGCGTCGAGGAACACCCGCCCGAACTCATCGAGCTTCTTCTGCCCGATACCGCGGATCCCCAGAAGCTGGTGCCGGTTGCCCGGCTTGGCCAGAGCCATCTCCCGCAGCGTCGAATCATTGAAAACCACATACGGCGGCACGCCCCGCTCCTCGGCGATGGACCTGCGAAGGGCCCGCAGCGACTCGAACAGCGCCTTCTCGTCCTCGTTCATCGGACGACGCGTCACCACCCGCGAGGCACGCGTCCGCCGGTTGCGCTCGCTCTTCTCGCTGCCCGTGCCGATCGGCCGGGCCATCGCCACCGGCTCAAGCCCCTTCATCACCCCGATCCCGCACTCCCCGAACGCAAGCGTCTCGAACCGGTCGTCCACCACCCGCCGCAGGGCGTCGGCGGCGATGAGCTGGTCGATAAACGACATCACCTCCGCACGGCGACGCTCGCTGAGCATCCCGTGCACCCGCAGATTGTCGTGCCCCTGGTTCTTGATCCGCTCGCTCTGCCCGCCGCGGACGACATCGCAGATGTGCGCCGCCCCGAACCGCTCGCCGGTCCTGGCCACGGCGCTGAGAATAATCTGCCCGATCCGCTTGGAATCCTCCTCCGGGGCCGTCTCGCCCAGGCACACATCGCACGCCCCGCAGTCCTCGCGTCCCTCGGGCGGTTGGTACTCCTGACCGAAGTGCCCGCTGAGATACTTGTGGCGGCAGGAAAAGCTGGCCACGAACCGGCGCATGTCCCGCACAAGTTCCAGCTGCGCCCGCGGGTCGATCCCGCTGTCGGCCGCGGACTGTTCGATCAGCCGCTCCCATCGCCCGCCGTCGCTGGGCGCGTACAGCAGCAGGCACTCGGCCTCCAGCCCGTCGCGCCCTGCACGCCCGGTCTCCTGCTGATACGCCTCGATGCTCTTGGGCATGCTCGCGTGGACAACCAGACGCACATTGCTCCGATCGATCCCCATCCCGAACGCCACCGTCGCCACCACGATGTCCAGCCGTTCGTTGCTGAACGCCTGCTCGATGTTGTGCCGCTCGCTCACGCCCAGCCCCGCGTGGTACGCATCGGCGTCCAGCCCCAGCTCCCGCAGCTCGGCGGCGATCTTCTCCGTGTCCTTGCGGCTCAGGCAATACACGATCGCCCCGCTGCTGTCGCCCGCGCTGGCGTGGCGGCCCACCGCCGCGGCGATCTGCTCCGCCGCTTTCTCCCGCGCCTGGATCCGGTAGGTCAGGTTCGGGCGGTCGAACACGCCAACCATCACCTCCGGATCGCGCAGTCTCAACTGCCGCACGATGTCCTCGCGGACCCGCGGCGTGGCCGTCGCCGTGAACGCCTGCAGCGCGACCCCCGGCGCCACCTCCCGCAACTCGGCGATCCGCCGATACTCGGGCCGGAAATCGTGCCCCCACTGGCTGATGCAGTGTGCCTCATCGATGGCGATACTCCCCAGCCGCCCCTGCTCGCTAAGGACCCCGATGAGCGTCTTGAACGAAGCCGTCACGATCCGCTCGGGCGCGGCCAGGATCAGATCCAGTTCACCGGTCACGAGCTGTTTGGCAATGTCCCGCGATTCATCCGGTTCAAGCCCCGAGTGCATCGCCGCCGCTCGGTAGCCCAGCAGCTCCAGCCCACGCACC
Source organism: Phycisphaerales bacterium (assembly GCA_040879395.1). GTDB lineage: Bacteria > Planctomycetota > Phycisphaerae > Phycisphaerales > UBA1924 > UBA1924. Next base: position 4,585 of record JBBDKK010000115.1, on the reverse strand, counting down.
TGGTCACGCATCAGCGCGATCAGCGGCGACACCACGATCGTCGCCTTCCCCGTGATCAAGGGGGGCACCTGGTAGCACAAGCTCTTGCCGCCGCCCGTGGGCAGCACCGTCAGGCAGTCGCGCCCTTCGATCGCCGCCCTGATCGCCCGCAGCTGCATCGGCCGCAGGGTATCAAAGCCCCACACCCGCTCCACCGCCTCGGTGATCCGTGGATCGGGCTCGTTCGAGATCTCGCTGGGTGGGGCCGTCCGTGACACAGGGCCAGTATAGTGCATCCCGCCGCGGCGTTGGCCGATTTATCCCCGCCGAATCGCACTTCTCGCCGTTCCGCAGCGATGAAATCACCGCCGCGGGGTACAGAATAATCTCATTTTCATTTCCCCCTCATCCGCCTCATATCGCCGTCGGCTTTAGTACCCCTGTAAGAGCAAGCAGCGAGAAGAAAGGACACCATTCATGGCCAACCAGCTCAAAGACACCAAGGTCGCCTTCCTGGCAACCGACGGTTACGAGTTCAGCGAACTCGACCAGCCCTACAAGAAGATCAAGGAGGCCGGTGCCCAGGTGATCATCATCGCCCCCAAATCCGGCTCCATCAAGGGATGGACCGATGGCGACTGGGGTGATTCATATGATGTGGACATGACCATCAAGGACGCCCTGGGACGCGTCGACGAGTTCGACGCCCTCGTATTGCCCGGCGGCGTCATGAACCCGGACAAACTGCGCATGAACAATGACGCCGTGGAGTTCACCAAGGCCTTCTTCAAGGCCGGCAAGCCCGTCTCGGCCATCTGCCACGGCCCCCAGCTCCTCATCGAGTGCGATGTGCTCCAGGGCCGCGAGATGACCAGCTATCCATCGCTCAAGACCGACCTCAAGAACGCCGGCGCCCGCTGGGTGGACAAGGAAGTCGTCTGCGACCAGGCCCTGACCACCTCCCGCACCCCCGACGACCTGCCGGCCTTCATCGACAAGACCATCGAAGAAATCCGCGAGGGCGTCCACGCGGGCCAGAAAACCGCCTAGGCCCTCAAAGACTTTGCACACGAGCTACCGGGCCTCACTGGCTCGAACCACACAAGACGGCTCCCCACACATCCATGCGCTGCCGATGAACTTCCCCCTGCACACGGCAACCGCATGGATCGGGGAGCCGTCTCAGTTTTGCGTGGTGCTTCAAAGCCTTTGTTATCAAACACATAGGTCACTCCTGCAAACGGGTCGCCTCAATCTGACCGCGAGCAAATGGACCGCGGCGCGCGAGAAATTTCCATCCTCAGTGTGTCGAAATCCAATCTCAGGGCATAGAACTAGAATGGTTCTAAACAAAGGAGCGACCCGCCATGCCCGAGCAGAAGAAGCACGCAACCAAAAACTGCCCCGTCCTGACCACCGCCGACGGTGCCCCGCTGCCCGAGCAGGAGAACGCCCTCTCCGCGGGTCCGCGCGGGCCGCTGCTCATGCAGGATGTCGCCCTCATCGAGCAGATGCAGCGCTTCAACCGCGAGCGCATCCCCGAGCGCGTGGTCCACGCAAAGGGCAGCGGCGCGTACGGCACGCTCACCGTCACCCACGACATCAGCAAGTACACCCGGGCGGATATGTTCTCCAAGGTCGGCAAGCAGACGGAGGTCTTCGCCCGCTTCTCGACCGTCGCCGGCGAGCGGGGGGCCGCGGACGCCGAGCGCGATCCGCGCGGCTTCGCCCTCAAGTTCTACACCGATGAGGGCAACTGGGACCTTGTGGGCAATAACACGCCGATTTTCTTCGTGCGTGATCCCTACAAGTTCCAGATGTTCATCCACTCGCAGAAGCGCCACCCGCAGACCAACCTGCGCGATTCGGACATGCAGTGGGACTTCTGGTCGCTCTGCCCCGAGAGTCTCCACCAGGTCACCTGGCTGATGGGCGACCGGGGCATCCCCAAGACCTACCGCAACATGGACGGGTTCGGGAGCCATACCTATTCCATGATCAACGCCGCGGGCGAACGCGTCTGGGTCAAGTTCCACTTCAAGACCCAGCAGGGCATCGAGTGCCTGAACAACGACGAGTCGGCAGCGACCATCGCCAAAGACCGCGAGAGCCACCAGCGGGACCTCTACCAGAGCATCGAGAAGGGCGACTTCCCCAAGTGGAAGCTGTTCATCCAGGTCATGACCCAGGAGCAGGCCGAGAACTTCCGCTGGAACCCGTTCGACCTGACCAAGGTGTGGCCCCACGGCGACTTCCCCCGCATCGAGGTGGGCGAGCTGGAACTCAACCGTAACCCCGAGAACTACTTCCACGAGGTCGAGCAGTCGGCCTTCAACCCCAACACCTTCGTGCCCGGCACGGGTCCCAGCCCCGACAAGATGCTCCAGGGGCGCCTGGTGAGCTACCAGGATACCCATCTGTACCGCATCGGCGTCAACTACCGCGACCTCAAGGTCAACCGTCCCAAGGCCAAGGTGTGCAACTACATGCGGGACGGCCAGTTCGGCGGCATACGCGGCGACGAGGGCACCGGCCACCCGAACTACTTCCCCAACAGCATCGAGGGCTCCCCCCAGCCCGACAAGTCCTTCGCCGAGCCCGCCTGGCACCTGGGCGATGTGACCGTCGACCGCTACAACTCCCGTGAGGACCACGACGATTTCACCCAGGCCGGCGATCTCTACCGCCTCATGAGCGAGGATGAGAAGAACCGCCTCGCCGAGACCATCGCCGGTGCCATGCAGGGCGTGCGGCAGGAGGTGATCGAGCGGCAGCTCGGGCATTTCGACAAGGCGGACGGGGACTACGGGCGGCGTGTGCGCGAAGCGCTCCAGGCCGCTGGAACGCCGGTGCCGGCGGGCGCGAAGTGACCACACATCAGCCCGAACGGAGCCGAGCGATGATCGACCCGCAGAATGTGGACTACCACGAGATCGCCCGCCGCGGCGACACCGAGGTGATGCAGGCGTTCATCGAGGCGGGGCTCGATCCCGAGCTGCACGACCATCGCGGTTACTCGCTGCTGATGATCGCCGCCTACAACGATCAGCGGGAGATGGTGGACCTGCTGCTGGACGCGGGTGCGGATATCGACGGGACCGATGCCGCGGGCAACACGCCGCTGATGGGTCTGTGCTTCAAGGGCCACAAGGATCTGGCGCAGCACCTGATCGAACGCGGGGCGGATGTGAACGCCAGAAACAACGCAAATGCGACCGCGCTGATCATGGCGGCCATGTTCGCCCAGACCGGCATCGCCCGCGCGCTGCTCGACCGCGGCGCGGACACGACCCTCGCCGACGCCCAAGGACGCACCGCGCTCGATGTCGCTCGCACTACGGACCAGCCCAAGTTGGTCGAATGGCTCACAAAGAGCGTATAAGTGCTTCCCAGATAAGGGATACACCCATTAGCTCATACAGACCCCCCCTACCCAGGCCGCAGAGATGTTTGATACGGCCCGGGTCCTTTTTTGTGCGCGCCATCGGTCGGCACAAATAAAGTCGGCATCATCCCTCAAGCGCTGCCGCAAAGACCGTGATCCCATTGGTTCTGCGCCTCGCCCGGTGGTCGCGACCGGTATGATCTTCCATGCAAAGCCAGGACCAGCAGGTTATCCAGCACACCCTCGATACCGCGTGCGTCAGCGTCGGGCTCGGCGATGCGTGCGATCGTGTCCGCAAGCTGACCGATCTGTGCGCGGGCGTCGGTGACGAACTTGATCATCCCGCGTTCAAGGAAGCGGCCGATCGGTTGTCTGAGATGGATCTGCAGGAGATCGCCGATCTCATTCGCATCGGCACCGCCCGGTTCCACCTGCTCAACAAGGCCGAGCAGCTCAACATCATCCGTGTGAACCGCGAGCGTCAGCGGGCGAGTGAATCCGGTCCGCCCCGCCCTGAATCAATCGACGAGGCCATGCTTAAGCTCCGCGATGCGGGGCTCACCGCCGAGCGGGTCGCCGCGCTCCTGGGCGATCTCGACATCCAGCCGACCCTCACCGCCCACCCCACCGAGACCCGCCGCCGCACGATCCTCGACAAGCAGACAGACCTTGCTGCCTGCATCGTCGCGCTCCGGGATGAGAACCTTACCGCTCGCGAGCGTAAAGAGGTCTCCGCACGCCTCGAACGCATCGTTTCGGTGCTGCTGCTGACCGATGAGGTTCGCGCCCAGCGTCTGGGCGTCCCCGACGAGGTGATGAACGGGATCTACTTCCTCACCACCACCATCTGGGAGACCGTCCCGCGCCTGATCCGCGACATCGTTTACGCCGCCGAACAGGCCTTCGGCCCGGAGCACGCGGGCATCGTCGCGGCCGATCTGCCCGCCTTGCTGCGGTACCGCTCCTGGATCGGCGGCGACCGCGATGGCAACCCCAATGTCACCGCCGCCGTCACCCGCTCCACCCTCGCTAGCATGCGTCAGGCGGCCCTGGACCTCTGGGACAAGGAACTCGACCACCTGCGTCATGTCCTTTCCGTCTCCACCCGCCGCGCCGATCTCGGAAAAGAACTCGCCGCCGCCATCAAAGACGACCTGCGCTGGATCAACGATGAGGACCACCTCGGCCAGCGCCGCTACGAGCCCATCCGCGTCCGCCTGG
>JBBDKK010000114.1:0-4198 GCA_040879395.1 Phycisphaerales bacterium | reverse complement strand
CCAAGGACCTCGTCGACGATGCGCTCCACGCCACCCGCGCGGCGGCCAAGGAGGGCTACATCCCCGGCGGCGGCGTGGGCCTGATCCGCGCCATCGACGCCGTCGAATCCGGCGCCAAGAAGGCCAAGGGCGATGAGAAGTTCGGCTTCGACATCCTCGCCCGCGCCCTGTCCGTGCCCGCGTACCAGATCGCCATCAACGCGGGTTTCGACGGCGACCTGGCCGTCGACACGGTGATGGGCGAAAAGGGCAACTTCGGGCTCGACGCGTCCACCGGCGATTACACCGACCTGGTCAAGGCCGGCATCATCGACCCGGCCCTGGTCGCCAAGAGCGCCATCATCAACGCGGCGTCCGTCGCGGGCCTGATGCTCACGACCGATGTGATGCTCACGGACCTGAAGGAAGACACCGAGCCGGTCGCCGGCGCGGTGAGCTGATTTTCTCCCCAAGCTAGTGGGACAGGCATCCTGCCTGTCACACCTTGTCTCCTTTGTCGGTTGGGAGAGGAGGCAGGTAGAGACGGGCTGGAAGCCCGTCCCACGAGAACAAGTAGATTCACTCCCTCATCGGAAACGGTGGGGGGTGGTTTGATGGAAGATAAGACGAAGTTGAGAGATGAAGAGTGGGGGTGCACGGAGGTTTATCTATGTCCGTGTTGTGGAGGTCCGAGCTGTTCTATCACAGGTAGCGGTTCCTGTGATATTTGCATGGCTTGCCAGTGGCAAGAGTGCAGTGTTTGTTTCAAGTTTCCATGGACAGGCAAAGACTCTGGCCCAAACTATGTCTCACTCTGGTCTGCCCGACGCAATCTCGCCACGACTGGTCATAAGACTGCTACGGATCGGATACATCTCTGGGCTCGACGACATAAACCGCTACCTTCAGGCGGATATTGCTGGGATCTCGATCCCGCGATGCTTGCGGACAATGCTGGGCGTTACTCACATGATGACACGGTTTTCAAGATCGCAAGGGATGTCCTCCGAGCCGCAGGCTACTTCTCCTACCAACAGATTCGTCAGAAACTTGCCAAACGCCACGAGGGAAGACCGGATGATTTGGAACACAAATTCGAATACATCACAATCAAATTTGCCGAGGATTATGCTTCAATCATTCGGATTGAAGTCTCAGGTTTGCACGATAGCCATCCTCACCGTTTCATGAGATCACTCGCCCGTCTTGAGCAGGAGCATATGAACACCGCGAGCGTGTCTTATACCCAGCAGCCGAGTGAAGCTGACGGTGATTTTGTCTGGCAACTCCTAGCCGAAGGTGAGAATGTATGGGATCCCAACCCATACTGGGTTTGTGCTCGGTTCGAAAAGGGGCGGATGAAGTCTTTGCAGTTCGCAGCTTCAGAAGACGGACAAGCCAGCTTCGAGGATTTAGATAAGGACTAGACTTTCGCATGCCTACCACCCGCGACTACTACGAAGTGCTCAGCGTCGAACGCTCCGCCGACGGCGAGGAGATCAAGCGCGCCTACCGGCGCATGGCGATGAAGTACCACCCCGATCGCAACCCCGACGATACCGAGGCCGAGGTCAAGTTCAAGGAAGCCGCCGAGGCGTACGAGGTGCTCTCGGACGACCAGAAACGCAAGATATACGACCAGTACGGCCACGAGGGGCTCCGCGGCCACGGCGCGGCCGGGCACGATTTCAACCGCATGAATGTCGATGACATCTTTTCGATGTTCAACGACATCTTCGGCGGCGGCGGTGGGGGATTCGGCGGGCCGCGCGGGCAACGCCGCGGGCCGGCCCGCGGTTACGACCTGGAAACCGAGGTCCGCCTGGACCTCAAGGAAGTCGCCTCCGGCGTGAGCAAGGATGTCGAGTTCACCCGTATGGACATCTGCGACAACTGCACCGGCACCGGCGCCAAACCCGGCACCGAGCCGGTTGTCTGCGAGACCTGCGCCGGGCAAGGCAAGGTCCAGCAGGCGGGCATGGGCGGCATGTTCCGCATGGTCACCGCTTGCCCCACCTGCCGCGGGCGGGGCAAGATCATCAAGGACAAGTGCGACAAGTGCCACGGCAAGGGGCGCGTGGGCAAGAAGCGCTCCCTGAGCGTCAAGATTCCCGCCGGCATCCACGACGGCCAGGCCGTCCGCGTCCCCGGCGAGGGCGAGCCGCCGGGCGTGGAGCAGTCCCCCGAGGGCCAGGGCATGCGGGGCGATTTGCATGTGGTGGTGCGGGTCAAAGCCCACGACCTCTTCGAGCGCGATGGCGACCACCTACTCATGGAGATGCCCATCTCCTTCACCCAGGCGACCCTGGGCGCCCAGGTCGAGGTGCCCACCATCGAGGGCAAGTCCTCGCTGAACATCAAGAAGGGCACCCAGTACGGCGATCTCTTCCGCATCGAGGGCGCCGGCCTGCCAAACCTGCGATCGGGGCGAAATGGCGACCTGGTCGTCGTGACCAAGATCGAAACCCCCAAGAAGCTCACGAGCAAGCAGCAGGAGCTGCTCCGTGAGTTCGCCAAGACCGAAGACAAGCATGTCAACCCCGAATCCCATGGGTTCTGGAAGAAAATCACCGACCTGATCGGCGGCTAGAGCCCGAATATCGGTGGCGGCTGACATGATCTCATACAGAAGGTGTTTGATATGAAAGACACGGAACACATCCACGAAGCCAAAGCCACCGCCGACCAGCAGGGCGTCCAGCAGACCGAGCAGCAGGCTCAGCGTGATGAGCACGCCTCACGCATGGAATCGATCCGCCAGCTCGCGATGGCGGGCGAACTGGAAACTACCCCAGAGAACGAGGAGTTCGTCGACGCCCTGCTGGACACCATCCGCCAGCGCGACGAGATGCAGGACAAGCTCCTGCGGGCCGTCGCCGACCACCAGAACTACCAGCGCCGGGCCGCGGGCAACGAGCGCGAGGCCCGCACCAGCGCGACCCAGGGCGTGGTGCAATCCCTGATCCCGCTGCTCGACACCTTCGAGATGGCCCTGCTCCAGAACCCCGACAAGGTCTCGACCCAGCAGGTTCTCGATGGCGTGAAGATGGTCCGCGATGAGTTCTTGCGCATGCTGGGCAACTACGGTGTTACCCCCATCAACCCGCAGGTGGGCGACGAGTTCAACCCCCTCGAGCACGCCGCCATGATGCAGCACCCCGCCGAGGGCATCCAGCCGGGCCACATCTCCATCAACATGGGGGTGGGCTACAAGCTCGGCGAGCGGGTCGTCCGCCCGGCCAAGGTGGCCGTGGTCCCACAGCCCGATGAAGAGCGTGCCGGGAATGACCAGGGCGGGGAGAACTGAGCCATGCCGACCTACGACTACCGCTGCAACAACTGCGGCCACGAGTTCGAACTGTTCCAGTCCATGAGCGAGGGGCTCAAAAAGAAGTGCCCCGCCTGCGCCAAGCTCACCCTCGAACGCCTCATCGGCACCGGCGCGGCCCTGATCTTCAAGGGCTCGGGCTTCTACGAGACCGACTACCGCTCCAAGGACTACAAATCCGCCAAGGACGCGGAAACCAAGTCCCAGAGCGATAACACGGACAAAGTCGACACCAAAGCGGGCGCAAAGTCGGCGGATACCGGCAAGACGGAGTCAAAATCGACCGATTCAAAGGCGGACAAGAAACCCGACGCCACGGCGAACAAGCCCAAGCCAACGAACAAGGAATAACCATGCCGATTCTCGGTCACGGGGTGGACATCGTCGAGACCGCGCGGATCGAGAAGCTGCTGGGCGAACACCCCCAGCGGTTCCTCGAACGCTGCTTCACCGAAGGCGAACAGCGGGATTCGCAGAGCAGCCGCCGCCAACTCGAACACCTCGCCGCCCGCTTCGCCGCCAAGGAAGCCACGCTCAAGGCCCTGGGCACCGGCTGGTCGCAGGGGATCGCCTGGACGGACATCGAGGTCCTGCGTGCCGAATCCGGCCGCCCCTCACTCAACATCACCGGCCGCGCGGCAGAGATCGCGGCCGAACGCGGCATCACCTCCTGGCATCTCACCATGTCGCACATTTCCACGACCGCCATCGCGTCGGTCATCGCCGAGGGATAATGATCGTATATGCCCCTTCCCACCGTCCTGATGACCGATGTCGTGCGCAGCACCCAGCAGGGTGAATCCCACGGCGGCGCGTACCTGATCGACCTGGAAACCCGCGAGTTCCGTCAGGTGCTGGACTGGAACCGCGTGGATATCAACTGGGAAGGGG
>JBBDKK010000113.1:0-4209 GCA_040879395.1 Phycisphaerales bacterium | reverse complement strand
GCCCCTTGCCATTGGATGGCCCGATGATCGCCACCGGTCCCGGAGGCGCAATCTTGAGCTGTGGTATCAACCCCTCCCGCAGCGCGGCCCCACCGATGAACCGCTCCCAGTGCGACTCCGTGAGCGCGTGTGGCGGTTGCGCATGGAGCGTCCGCTCCAACTCATCGAGCCCGAGGCCATACCCCTCCATCGCGCCTTCGGCCCCGGCGATCAGCCGGTAGCGGGCCGTCATCTCGTCCATCGCCGCCGGCCGCAGGTGTTCCGGGGCATAACGCTGGATCACCCACCCGTTGTTGCGGACCAGCCGGTAGAGGATGTTGTCCATGTCCCGGCCCGCCGCGACCTTGCGGTGCTCGAAACGCAGCGCCCGCGTGTGCGTGACGCGATGCCCCCTCGCGATGAGCTTGGCGCACAGGTCGTATTCCTCGGCGTAATACCTGAACGACTCGTCGTACCCACCCGCCTCCAGAAACGCCGCCCGCCGGATCGCGCAGCCGCAGCCGATGAACACCTCCGGCAGCCCGCCCGCCTCGTGCGATCCGTCCGGAAGCAGGATCTCCCCGCCCACCGCCGCCGTCCGCTGATTCACCCCCGCCAGGTACGCCCCGGTCGGCCCCGGGCAGAGGTGCGAATCGTCATCGAGCATGATCACCCACTCGCCCCGGGCGTGCCGGACCGCGATATTGCGGGCGGCCGTGCCGCGGTTTTCATTCAGTGGGACATGTGTGACGGGGATGCCGTTGCTCAGGGTGTCCGGCAGGTCTGATGGATCCCGCGAATCGTTGTCCACCACGATCAGCTCGGCGTCGCCCAGATCACTGGCATCGAGCGATCCCAGCCGCGATAGCGTGTAGGCCAGTTCCTGCACACGATCGCGGGTCGGGATCACAAAGCTGATACGCATCGGTTGACAGATCTCAGGGACCGCTCCGGGCCGTCATCGCCCGCATCGGGCGTGAGCCGTGTTCCCGGTCCGCTCCCTGCCTGATGGACTCGACAAGCGAAGTCGATGAGAACACGACATCGCCCGAAGAGAACAGGACCCGGCCGCCGAGAGATTCAACGATGCCCCGCTCCTCCTCGAACCGAGGATCCCCGTTGGTGGCGTACTCGGCTCCCTTGATGTATACATCGGGCCGGACAAGTCTCAGCAATCCCGCCGCGGTCGCCGCGTGATGGACCACCACCCAATCCACGAACTCCAGTGCGGCCATGTTCTCCGCCCGCAGATCGTGCGAAAACATCGGTCGCCCGGGCCCCTTGTTGACAAACGCATCGGCCGTGACCGAGATCACCAGCCGGTCGCCCTGGGCCGCGGCGAAGCGCAGGTGCCGAATGTGGCCCGGATGAACGATGTCGAAGCACCCGTGGCACTGCACCAGCGTCTGTCCCCGCGCGGCCAGTGCGGGCCTCAGGGCACCGAGCTGCTCTGCGCTGATAACCTTGGTGATTCGGAGGGATTCAGGGTGCATCTGCCCTTTCATCGGCAATCCGGGGCCCGGGCACGCCATTTTCATCCAAAAGCCCATCGCTGTATCTACTTTTTCAGCTTCCGGGGCTTATGAGTATAACTTCTTTTATGCTATCAACTTAAAGAATCGGGGCCAGAAGCTGCACGGTATTCTGGATCACCTTCTGATGGATCAGGCGGCGCTCCCACGCCTCGGGGTCGACGCGGACCGAATCGGCGATGTAGGATTCCTGGAGCGTTCGCATGTTCTCGACGATGCCGGCATCGTACGCGAAGAGACTGATCTCAAAGTTGATCCAGAAGCTGCGTTTGTCCATATTCACCGTGCCCAGCATCACCACCGAATCGTCGGCCGTCACCGTCTTGGCGTGCAACAAACCGCCCTTGTAGGCCCGGATCTCGACCCCGGAAGCAAAGAGATCCTCGTAGTAGGCCTTGCTCGCGTGCCGGACGAGCACCGAGTCGATCCGTAGCGGAACCACCAGCGTCACCTCCACCCCACGATGGGCGGCGGAGGTGATCGCCGTCAGCATCGCCTCGCTGGGGATGAAATAGGGCGTTGTGATCACCAGACGCCGCTGGGCCCCATAGATGAGGGTCAGGAGCATGTCGTGGATCAACTGGGGCGGTTGATCGGGGCCCGAGGGCAACACCTGAAGCACGACATCCCCCGCCGCCTCGATGGGTTCGGCCCCTTGGATGGAATCGATCAGCGACTCGGGCAGATTCCTGGGCTGTAGTTCCGACTCCACCGCCCAATCAATCGCGATGATCATGTCCAGCACCCGCGCGGCCGGCCCCCTGACCCGGGCCATCACATCCACCCACTCGCCTACATTCTTGTGAGAGTGGAAATACCGCGGATCGACCATATTCATCGAACCGGTGTACGCGATCTCATGGTCGATCGTCACGATCTTGCGGTGGTTGCGGATGTCGATCCGCGCGAAAAGAAATCGGAACATCCCCACCGGCATGGCCTCCACAACCACCACCCCGGCCTTGCGTAGCGACCGCGCCATCGCCCCGCGCGCAAAGTCGCGGCTGCCCGCGCTGTCGACCATCACCCGGCACGCCACCCCCCGCTGGGCGGCCCGGATCAGGGCCTGGGCCACCAGTTCAGGGTCTCCCTGGGTGTGCCAGATATAAAAGAGCATGTTCACGCTCCGTTGGGCCCGGTCGATATCCTCGGCGATCGCGCGCAGGCACGACCCAGCAGTCTCAAACAACTCAAAGGTATTGCCGCCCAGCGCCGAGAGCCCCAGCGGGACATGGGCATGGGCGTTGAGCATCGCCGGGATCGGCGGCAACTCATCGCTGCTCATTTCCCACCGCTCCTCGATCAGGTGGCTGGCCAGCGCCAGACGCTTCACAGAAGCGTTGTACCGCTTGATGCGCTTGTGCGGCAGCCAGACCTCCCCGACGAACAGATAGACGATCGCCCCAACGAACGGGACCGTGGTAATCAACAGGAACCACGCCAGCGATACCCCGGTCGGGCGCCGCTTGAGGATGATCCGCAGCCCAAGCCCGACGATGATGCACCAGTGCAGGACCACGGCGGAAGTCGTGAGGATAGATGAGATCGGGCCGCTCAACTCCATGGTCGCTAGGTTTCCTCTCTTGAACAGCCCGCAGCGGCTCCCCTCATCATACTGCCGCGCGGAACGGCCCGCACCGTGGTATACCATTGATTCGCCATGCAATCACCCAGCGAGATCAACCGCGAGAAAGCGCCGAGGCTGCGCCGCACGGTCAAGGCCATGCGGTCGGGATTCCGCCGCTACCCCCGGGCGATCTACGAATCGCTCATGGTCCCCCACAGCGACGACCGACCGCTCGATCTTCCCGAGGTGCTCCACAGACTCTCGCCCCATGACCTGGCCGTGATGTGGCTCGGGCACGGGTCGCTGGTGGCCCAGATCCACGATGTCACCGTCACACTCGACCCCGTGCTCTCTCACCGCATCGGGATGCGCCTGCTCAAACTCACCATCGGCCTCTCCCGCATCACCCCGGCCCCGCTTCCCGCCGAATCCCTGATCGGATCGGACCTGGTGCTGATCTCACACGCCCACTTCGACCACCTCGACAAGCCCACCCTCGAGAAGATGGCATCCCCCAGAACCACCGTTATCGTGCCCCCCCGATGCCGCAAGCTGATCCCCAAGGGGTTCGAGCGGGTCATCGAACTCATGCCCGGAGAGCGGGTGGAGATCAAGAGACTTTCTATCACCGCCATCGAGCCCAATCACTGGGGCGCACGCTCCGTCTTCGACCGCCGCCGGGGCGTCAACTCCTACCTCGTCGAATCCGGCAACCAGCGGGTGCTGTTCACCGGCGACACCGCCGAGACCTCAGTTTATGAGAACCTGGCCCACATCGACCTGGCGGTCTTCGGCATCGGCGCCTACGACCCGTGGGACCACATGCACGCAACCCCCGAGCAGGCCTGGAGCATGTTCGAGAAACTCGATGCCAAATACCTGCTGCCCGTGCATCACTCAACATTCGAACTCAGCGATGAGCCCCTGGGCGAGCCCATGCGCCGGCTGCGCACCATCGCCGGAAAACGCGGCGCCGAGGCGATTCTTGAGCCGCATGTGGGCGAGGTGATCGTGCTCTACGACGCCAACGAGACGCCGTAAGCATCAGGCCCGGCCGCTTTGAGATTCCTGCGGGTGCGCGACAGGAAATCCCGCCTGCTCCCAGGCGAGAAAGCCACCAGCAATGTTGGT
>JBBDKK010000112.1:0-4223 GCA_040879395.1 Phycisphaerales bacterium | reverse complement strand
TGGGCACGGGCATGGCGATCATCGCCGGAGACGACGAATCGATCCTCCCCATCCACGACAACTCGGGCGTGATCGTCGTCGACCGCCCAAACCGCGAAGACTGGGCCCTGAGCATCCGCCAGTGCCTCGAACTCCCCGACAAGGCCCGCGATGCTGGGAAGGCGGCCCGCGACTACATCACAAAGCACCGCCGCGCCGCGATGCATATCGAGGCCGTCATGGAGGCCTACAACAAGCTCTGCGGCATCGAAACCCCTTCTGAAGCCCAGAGCTGAACGCCCGGACGCGGGTTATCAGGCCCCCAACGGGTCCGATAGCGTTCTCCCGGTCTTAATTCTCCCCAACAACCGGTCATCAAGCTGGTGTTTCCGCGGTTCTCGCGCACACTTGACTCAAGCCCGCAACTCCCGGCGCGCTGTGTGTTTGACGCCGGGGGCGGGCCCAACAACTCAAGAATGGAGGACCGAGAGATGATGATTACAACACTCATCGGTGCAACGACACTCGCGCTGGGACCATGCAACGCGACCTGCTGCTCGGGAAACGATTTCAGCTCCCCCAACATCGTCGAGATCCAAGCGGGGATGATCGACCCCGATGGCGTTGATCGCAGCGCGGTCCGCTTCTCCGACCGAACCCAGGGAGAGGTCGTGGCCATCGTCCCCCAGGACGGCGAGGTTCAGTGGGACGGCTCCGACCGCGAACGCCTCGGCGGGCACAACGCCCCAGAACTGATCTATGTCCGCATGTTCGACGGCATCTTCGCTATCGACCCCTTCCAGCCGCTCCCACGCGCCACCGACGCCACGGCCCAGATGTTCTTCCGCGGCACATCCCTCCAGACGGACCGGACACAGTTCGGACGCAAGGGAATCCAGCGGACAAAGGAACTCTTCCGCAAGCTCGAGCACGCGCGGATCAACTGGCTCAGCGACAACGGCTTCTACGGCGTCCGGGTCTTCACCAACCCGCGCTACGACAATCCCGGCGACGGGCAGGCCAGCGGCAACCAGGCCCCCGAGCCCTCCGCCGTCTTCGAGCGACCCGCCGATGTCCCCCGCCTGAGATCACGCGAGCAGGTCAACGCCGAGGATCGCTCCCCGATGCCCGGTGTGGTGACGATGCTTTCAACCGATGGCGAATCCGTCCGGATCTCCCTGCCCCACAATGTCGCCGCGGATCTGGCATCACGGGTCGAGGAACGCAACGCCCGCAACGCCCAGGCCGATGAATCCGACTCCGAAGAGGTCGCGTCCTCGGCCGAATGACGCCGCTGGACCGATCCCGATAAACAAACCCCACCGCCTCCGGGCGACGGATGGGATGGCGGGCTGTATGCTACCACAGTGACAGAACGCCTCCCATTCGATCCCGGACGCATGAAGGGCAAACGGACTGGTCAGAGAGCCGGCGACGGGGGCACTACGCCCCCCGCGCCGGTTTTGCCCGGACCAAAGGATCCAGCCGACGGCCCGATCACCGTCTCCCAACTCGCCGCCCGCATCGACCACGCGATCAAGGGCGGGCTCCCCGACCGATTCACGGTGGTGGGCGAGATCAGCTCCCTCGCCCACCGGACCCATTACTATTTCTCGCTCAAGGACGAACAAGCGGTCATTAGCGCGGTGGTCTTCGCCTCCAGCGCGGCCCGCATGGGCTACACCCCCCGCCACGGCGACAGCGTGATCGCCAAGGGCCGGATCGAGTACTACGCCCCGGCCGGGCGGATCAGTCTCATCGTCACCTCGATGACCCCGGTGGGTGAGGGCGAGCTCGAACGCCGGTACAAGCAGCTCTGCGAGGAACTGCGCCAGCTCGGCTGGTTCGACCAGGACCTCAAGAAGCCCCTACCGACCTTTCCCCGACGCATCGCCGTTATCACCAGCAAGGACGGGGCGGCGGTCCAGGATGTCATCGATACGCTCAAACGCCGCTGCCCGGCCATTGAGCTGATGATCGTGGATGTCCGCGTGCAGGGCCCCCAGGCCAAGGGCCAGATCGCGTCGGCGATCAGCAAACTCAACGCCGCCAGAGATCGCCTGGGCATCGAAGCGCTGCTCATCACCCGCGGCGGAGGTTCGATGGAAGACCTCTGGGCCTTCAACGAGCCCGAGGTCGCCCGGGCCATCCGCGATTCGCACCTCCCCGTCGTCGCCGCCATCGGCCACGAGACGGACCTCACCATCGCCGAACTGGTGGCCGATGAACGATGCGCCACCCCCACGCAGGCGGCCATGCGCCTCTCACCCGACCGACAGGCCCTTCGCGAACAAGTGGCCTCGCTGATCGGACGCCTGGACCGCACGGTCCGCGGTGAACTGCGATACGAGCAGCAGCGGCTGGAAAACATTACTGCATCGCGGTCCATGTCCGATCCCCGCCATGTCATCGCCATCCACCGCGATCGCCTGCAAAGCCGTGTCGCCCGCATGACCGGTGCCCTCCGCCACGCTACTGGTGCCCGCCGTGCGCGGCTCGACACGCTGACGATCCGCCTGACCCGCCATCAGCCCTCGGCCGTCCATGCCCGGCGCGAGGAGAACCTCTCCCAGCTCACCGCCCGCCTCGGCCGGGTGATGCGCCGCTCGATCGCGGCCCGGCGCGAGGACCTCACCGCCCTCTCGCGTGAACTCCACGCCATCGGCCCCGCCCAGGTCCTCGCCCGCGGCTTCTCGGTGACGACCGCCCCCGATGGAACCATCCTCAGGTCCACCGCCGATGCCCGCCCGGGCCAGCCAATCGTGACGACGCTGGCCGACGGCAAGGTCCGATCGGTCGTGGAAGGCGGCGACGACCAATCGGTCGATCCACGCCTCAGGGCCAGGACCAAGGCCCCCGGCCGCCGCTCGGGTCGCTCCAAACCGCCCGATCCGGGCCAGCCGGGGCTTTTCGGCTGATCTGGAAGCGACCCCCGCCCCGGCGTATGCTCTGCCGTGGCCAAGAAACCCGCACCAACCCAGGCGCCCCTTTCCGAACCCAAGCCCGGTGCTCCGGCCGAGGAACTCCGCTACGAGCAGCTTATCGAGCAGCTCGAATCTCTGGTGGACCGCATCGAGTCCGGCGAAACCGGCCTGGAAGAATCGATCAAGTGCTATGAGCAGGGAATCGGGCTGGTGAAACGGGCCCGGGCGATCCTCGATCAGGCCGAGCAGCGGATCACACAGCTCAACGCCGACCAGCTCGGCGATGCTCCCGACGAAGATTGACCTCCGAGCACTGGGCCCCGCCGGATTTCCAGCACGCCCGGGCCAAATGCCGATGGTGCAGTGATGCCCAACTGGTTGATTTATTCGATGCCCTGGTTGTCGATCCTTCTGTTCGTGACAGCGGTGGGGGCCTGCATCGGATCGCTGATCAATGTGCTCGTCTACCGCATGCCCCTGGGGCTCGATGTGGTCACCCCCACATCCCGGTGTCCCAAGTGCGACCACAAGCTGTCCTGGCGCGAGAACATCCCCATATTCGGCTGGCTGATCCTGCGCGGCCGCTGCCGGTTCTGCAAGGCACCGATTTCGCCGGAATACCCCATCGTGGAAACGATCGTCGCCCTGCTCTTCGGCGGCATCTGGGCCCTCTGGTACATCGTCCCCGAGGACGCCATCCTCGGGCTGGGCCGGATCGCCCCGGAATGGGCGGCCAATGGGGCATCGTTGACCTGGCCGGCAACGGTGTCGCTGCTGGTGCTGGTCGCCTGCCTTGTGGCCATGACCATCATCGATGCCCGCACCTCGACCATCCCGCTGGTGCTCACCTGGGTCCCCGCCGGCGTGGCCCTGGTGCTCCACACCGGGCACGCGGTCTGGTTCCAGAGCAAATACGGCAACCCGGTCATGATGCCCGGCATCGACGGTCTCTGGGATATCTCCGGTGCAGCGAGGATGAAGTGGATCACCGCACCCGGAGAGGTCTGGACGATCGCCACCGGCGGGCTGATGGGCTGGAAGTTCATCGGCCTCGGCATCGGGGGCGTCACCGGGCTGGGGATTTCGGTCTTGATGCTCAAGCTGGGGTGGATCACCCGTAGCTTCGCCGATTTCGACCAGTGGTACGAGAAGCACCACGCTGACAACTCGCAAGCGGTTGATTCCAAAGAAGTTGCGGCAACACCCGAGCCCTTCGGGCCCGTTGCGCCCGATGCGGTCATCCCGCCGCCGAATTCGGACACCGAAACCGCGTCTGTGCCAGAACCGGATACCAAACCCGCTATAGATGATGAAGCAGGG
>JBBDKK010000111.1:0-4253 GCA_040879395.1 Phycisphaerales bacterium | reverse complement strand
CCCTGGCGGCCCAGCTCGTCCGCGAGCATCACGCCCGGGCGCAGGAAAACCCCTCGATCGGTCGCTGCGCCGTGCTGGCCTTCGACCCCAAGAGCCCGATCACCAACGGGGCCCTGCTGGGCGACCGCCTCCGCGTTGACTTCAACAACCTCGGCGAGCATGTCTACTACCACTCGCTGGCGATCCGCGGCGAGGACTACCACGGGCTCAAAGACGCCATCGAACTCATCGGCGGCGCGTGCGAGGGCGATCAGGCCTACAACACGCTCTTCGTCGAGACGGTCGGGGCCGGGCAGAACGAGACCATGATCCGTGATTTCGTGGATACCACCGCCGTCGTGCTCACCCCGGGCATGGGCGATTCGGTCCAGATGGACAAGGCGGGCATCCTCGAGATCGCCGATATCTTCGTGTGCAACAAGGCCGACCACCCCGGCGAGAACGAGCTGGTCCGCGATCTGCGTGACATCGCGGGCAAGACACCGATCTGCGAAACCGTGGCCACCCATGCCAAGGGCATCCCCGAACTCTTCGACAAGCTCATGTCCATGTAAGGCGATCGAGCCGTGAGATTTCCAGATCCAATCCCGCAACTCGTTGACCGGCTCGCGTCCGATCTGTGCGACAGGGGCCTGCGGGTTGTAACGGTGGAGAGTTGCACCGGCGGGCTTCTTGGCGGCGCGTTCACCAGCCACGCGGGGATCTCAGACGGCTACATCGGCGGCTTCATCACCTACTCCAACGACCTTAAAATCAAGTGCGTGGGCGTCAGCGAAGAGACTCTGGAGCGGTGGGGGGCCGTGAGCGGGCATACGGCCATCGAGATGGCCGAGGGTGGCCGTGAACACACCGGGGCGGATCTGGCGATCGCGATCACTGGCATTGCCGGGCCCGACGGGGGTAGCGAGGAGAAGCCGGTCGGGACGGTATGGATCGCTGTTGCGAGCACCGAGTGGAACGACTGCCGCCGATTTCTCTTCCCCGGCGACCGGCACGAGGTGCGGGAGCGTTCCGTGGCGGCTTCGCTGAAACTGGCAATACAGGCCATCAGAGGTGATCGTGAGCCCCTGGATCATGAACAGCAGTCCCAGAGCGCATAAACTAGGTCATGATCTGTACCGTCAACGGCGAAAGCCGTGAAATCCCGGAGCAAACCACGATCGAGCAGCTCATCGAACAGATGGGCCTGTCCGGCACGATCTGCGCAGCGGAGGTCGATAAAGAGATCGTCCCGCGCCGCGAACGATCCTCGTATCTGATCCGCGATGGGCAGTCGATCGAGATCGTCACCCTCGTCGGCGGCGGCTGATCTCAGCCCGCCGCGGGTACTGTCCGCTCAAGATCCGATCCGCGCGCTTCGGCGGCCTCATCGGCCGGCGGTGCCGGAGGGGTGTCCTCGTCTTTCTGGATGACCGTGAGCCCGTATCGCTCGGCGAGTGCTTCGAAGGTGAACGGGTCGTTCTCGGCCATGCCCGCTTCAGTCAACTCCTCCTGGCTCGCGCTGGCGACCACCGCGCGGGCGACCTGGCGGAACTGTTCGGTGGTCACCGGCCGGGGCGCGATCAGCAGGGCGATGGCCACGGATCGTGAGGCGGGGGGCCGAACGACCACGGGGGCGGGATCGGCGGCGATCTCTTCCGGGGTTGCCAGCGGATCGAGGTCCTGGGCGGCTTGGAGCACCGCGCTGCGGAAGGCCTCGGTTTCGAGCCGGCGGTCAACGGTGCTGGCGAGCGCTCCGGGATTGATGGAGTTGCGGCGGACAAGAATATTGCGGATCACGCCGGGGCGATTGGCCGTGTCATCCTCGGCGAGCGCCAAGGCCAGGTCGATCGCCGGCGCCAGCGATACATTGGACTCGATCGCGGCCCGGAACTCGTCGCTCCGTTCGGCCAGCATCTGATAGGCCAGGACCGACTTGTAGTCGCGGACGACGCGATCACGCCCGACATCCTCGATCGAGTCGGCCGGGCCGGCCTCGCTGACATCCAGGATGACCGCGTAGTAACGGTTACCGGTGTCATCGGTGGCCGCGGGCTCGACCAGCGGCAGGCCGGTCTGCACATCCAGGCCGGTGGTGTTGGGCTCGGTCATATCGAAAAACTGGGGCAGTGCGTATGTGGGGACCTGCATTGAACCCAGGCGGTACGCGGCGGATCCGTAGCCGGGGAGCGAGGCGATCTGGTTGGCGTTGAGCCAGCGGTCGCCGATGATCGTGACCTCCGGGGTGGGCAGCGAGATCGAGTACTGCTGACTGATCCGTTCGACGACCATCTGGGCCATGTTCTCAAGGCGGGGACGCTGGGATTCCCAATCGTCGGGGAGGACCAACAGGCCCTCACGCTTGGGCAGCGAGTTGGTTCTGGCGAGCAGCATCGAGCGGATGACGCGGTCGGCCTCGATCATCATGGCCGTCGCCTGTTCATCGCGTGAGCGACGCTCCAGATCGAATCGCTCTGAGGCGAAGTCTCCGGGGTACTGGTCCCGGTTCTGACGCCAGATCTTGTTGAGTTCGACGCGGTCGACCTCGGCGGCGTTCATGAAAGTGTTCTTTTCGAGCGTGAGCCAGCCAACTTGGAGCCGGGTTGGTTGGACATACCCGATGCCGTACTCGTGCTCCGCGGGAGCCTGACCGGCGTGGGACTCAAAGAAGGCCTGGAGTTCCTGCTCGCTGGGGTCCTCGATGGCGGAAACCACGAGGTCAGAACCGAGCACCGCGGCGTTGACGGCCACGGCGTCGAGCAGCTCGTGGGCGGCGTGGATGGCGTTGACATCGCTGTACGCGGGGAGTGAACGCACGGCCGAGAGCAGCCGGTAGACGCCGCGGGCCTCGGCGAGGATCGCGTAGGTTTCCTCCATGGTCCCGCCGCGGCTGCCGGTGGCGATGGTGGCGTTGCGGTCGATCACGGGGATGATCTGTTCGGCGAGTTCGAGCATTCGTTGCTCGGCCTGGGCTTCGTTCTGGAACAGGCCCTGCCGGGCCTCCTCCTGAATCTGAATGATCGCTTCGGTTCGGGCGATCTCCTCGATCCAGGCCGCGCCGTCGCCCGGCCCGCCCACGAGGCCCGCTTGGCGGGCTTGCCGCACGAGAAGAAACCAATGCAGGGCGGTGCTGTCCTCGCTGGAACTATCCAGACCCAGCCCGCCCTGGCTGCGTGTTCCCAGCGCCCGCGGGTTGACCCGCTTGAGCAGGTTGATCGCGTCGTTGGCGCTGTGGATATCCCCGCGATTGATGTTGCTGCCATCTTCGAGCGTCGCGATCCGGGCCTTCTGCGGCGAGGGGCTCAGCCGGGTCAGGACCGGCTCGAGCAGGAAGACGACCATGAGCAGCGAGCCGCCCACCGCGAGGATGATGAGCTGGTATTTCCGGATGAACTTGAGCATGTGGGCTCCGTCTCGGGGATATCGGGTGCAGAAATGAAAAACGAATCCGCGGGCGATGGACCCGAGGATTCGCTTGGCTCATCCTCGGCATCCCATTTCACGGCGGACGCGAGGCTCGGATGGTTTAGCGGTAGAACTCGATGATCAGGTTCGTGTTTACCTCGAACGGGATCTGGTCCGAGCTTGGCAGCGAGGTGATCTTGGCGTTGAGTTCGGACGGGTTGAACGAGATCCATCCCGGGACCTCGTGGCCGCCGAGCGACTCCATGTTCTCGCGGGCGAGCTTCTGGATGCCGGTCTTGAGCGTGATGGTGTCACCGACCTTGACCCGGGCCGAGGGGATATCGACCTTGCGGCCGTTGACGAGCACATGGCCGTGGCCGACCATCTGACGGGAGGCCCAGATCGTGCGGGCCACGCCGATGCGACGGATCACATTGTCCAGGCGGAGTTCAAGCAGTTGCATGAGGATGTCGCCCGAGTTGCCGGGGCTTCGCTTGGCATCGTCCACCGTGCGGCGGAACTGCTTCTCGAGGATGTTGTAGTGGTAGCGGAGCTTCTGCTTCTCCTGGAGGCGGATGCCGTAGTCGCGCAGGCGGCGACCGCGGTAGCCGTGCATCCCCGGGGGGTTGAGCTGGCGCTTGGCGGTGTGCTTGGGGATGTCGGCGATGGGAACCCCAACGCGACGGGACAGGCGAACCTTGGGTCCGGTGTATGTTGCCATAGAGGCGATTTCCTTTTCTTCCGTCCGCAGAGCGGGTCTGCGATGCTGCGGGTCA
Organism: Phycisphaerales bacterium; assembly: GCA_040879395.1. GTDB lineage: Bacteria > Planctomycetota > Phycisphaerae > Phycisphaerales > UBA1924 > UBA1924. The sequence continues at coordinate 93 of JBBDKK010000111.1, read as the reverse complement.
TCCGCAGCGACCATGCCGGGGGCCGAGGCTTCGGTCCGGCAAATTATGGCCCGGGCACTGTGCCTGGGGAGAGGTGATTCAAGCCCGCAACCG
>JBBDKK010000110.1:0-4295 GCA_040879395.1 Phycisphaerales bacterium | reverse complement strand
CGTCCCCCAGATCCCCATGGGCGACCCCGCGACCATCGACGCCATCATCCATGAAGGCAAGAACAACTCCAAGGTCATGGCCACCCTCACCGAGATGTGCGAAACCTGGGGCCCCCGCCTCACCGGCTCAACCAGTCTCGAACAGTCCCAGCGCTGGGCACGCGACCTCTTCGAGTCCTACGGCCTCACAGATGCCCGCCTGGCCAAATGGGGCGACATCGAAACCCGCTTCGACCGCGGCCCCTCCACCGGCCGCGTCCTGATGACCACCGGACGCCGCCGCGATGCCGAGCCCCGCGAGGTCCGCGCCCTCGAGTTCTCCACACTCTCATGGTCCATGGGCACCGACGGCCCAACCTCCGGCCCCGTCGTGCACCTCCCCACCACCCTCGACGAATACGAGCAGAACAAGGGCGAATACGCCGGCGCATGGGTGCTGATCCAGCCCAACTACGCCGGCCGCGGCGGCATCCGCTCCACCGGCTACATGATGCGTGAACGCATGGACCAGCGGGGCCAGATCCGCAAAGAGATCGAAGAAGACCGCAACAGGCCCGCCGCCGAACCCGTCGCACAGGTCGACCCCCACACATGGGAGGGCACCTTCGACTACCACGGCTCCCCGGTCCCCGCCACCCTCACCCTCGATGAATCCGGCGACGAACCCGTCGGCAATATGTCCATCAAGGGCTTCTCCGAGGGCCCCATCTCCAACATCACCCGCGAGGGCGAAACGGTCCACTTCCAGTGGACCCATGACATGGGCACCTCCAACATCGAACTCAACTTCACCGGAGACACCGCCACCGGCGTCTCCCGCTCGGCCTCCGGCAACGAGTTCCCCCTTGAGTTCGCCCGCGCCACCCTCGCCGCCGCCGAAGAAGAGGTCTCCGCCGAGGAAACCCAGCGTGAAATCCTCAAGGCCGTCATCGCAGAGAACCCCAGCGGCTTCGTCTCAAGCTCCAAGGACGAACGCGTCTGGACCACCGCCTCCAACGACTGGCGCGAGCGCAAGCTCAGCGACTATCCCCAGGATGTCGAGATCAATGTCCGCCAGAGCGACTACGACTTCCTCTCCACCCGCGCCCTTGAGGGCGTCGACTTCACCCTCGAGTTCGACCTCCAGCACACCCTCCAGGCCGGCCCCTTCCCCGTGTACAATGTCATCGCGGAAATCAAGGGCACCGAGAAGCCCGAAGAAGTCGTGATCATCTCCGGCCACATGGACTCATGGGACGGCCCCGGATCACAGGGAACCACCGACAATGGCACCGGCACCGCCGTCACTATCGAGGCCGCACGCATCCTCGCCGCAGCCGGCGTCAAGCCCAAACGCACCATCCGCTTCGCCCTCTGGGGCGGCGAGGAACAAGGCCTACTGGGCTCGAGGGCCTACATCGAACAACTCACCGAGGACGAACTGGCCAAAATCTCCGCCGCCTTCGTCGACGACGGCGGAACCAACTACCAGGGCGGCATCCCCGCCGCCGACTACATGGTCGATTACCTCGCCGCCGCCACCGCCCCCACCAACGGCGTCTTCTACTCCGAGACCGACGGCGAGCACCTCAATGTCAACATCCGCCCCACCGGCGACAAAATCGACACCCACGGCGGCTCCGACCACGCCGCATTCAACCGCGCCGGCGTCCCCGGATTCTTCTGGGACGAAGAAGGCCGCGCCGAATACGGCTACGGCTGGCACACCCAGAACGACACGCTCAAACTGGCCATCGAGGAGTACCTCGTCCAATCCGCCACCAACGCCGCCATCGTCGCCTACAACCTCGCCAACGCCCCCGACCTGCTCCCCCGAGAGGGCGAGGTCTTCGAGCGACCCGACGAGAACAGCGACGACACCAACTGATCCACACCAAAGTTCATTTCCAGGGAGGCGACCATCGCCTCCCTTTTTCATGCGCCAAACCACCGAGATTCCGCCCCTTTTCACGCCCAACCCGATCAGGACCCGATACACTCACCATATGGCCACCGAGCGCATCATCGCACCCACCGCAACCCCGGCCGAAGAGCACGCAAACTGGGCCCTCCGCCCCCAGTCAATTGATGAGTACATCGGCCAGCCCGAACTCATCGAACGCCTCCTCATCGCCATCGAGGCCGTCAAGGCCAGGCAGGCCGCCAAGGGCGACACCGACATCCGCGAGCACCTCGAACACATCCTCCTCCACGGGCCACCGGGCCTGGGAAAAACCACCCTCGCCCATGTCATCGGCAGCGAACTGGGCACCAAGGTCCACACCACCTCCGGCCCCGCCCTGGCCCGCGGCACCGACCTCGTCGCCGTCCTCACACGCCTCCAGCCCGGCGATGTCCTCTTCATCGACGAGATCCACCGCCTGCCGGTGGCCGTCGAGGAGTTCATCTACCCCGCCATGGAAGACTTCCGCATCGATGTCTGCCTCGACACCGGCCTCAACGCCCGCACCGTCCAGATCAAGTGCGCCCCCTTCACCCTCATCGGCGCCACCACCCGCGCCGGCCTGCTCTCATCGCCCCTGCGATCACGCTTCGGCATCACCCACCACCTCAAGTACTACGAGCACCAAGACCTCATCCACATCCTCCAGCGCTCAAGCTCCCTGCTCTCCATGGGCAGCCCCCAAGCAGACACCCTGGGTGCCATCGCCACCAGATCCCGCGGCACCCCACGCATCGCAAACCGCCTCCTCCGCCGCGTACGCGACTTCGCCGCCGTCCGCGCAGACGGCCGCCTGAGCGAACCCATCGTCGACGACGCCCTGCGCCTCGAAGGCGTCGACGCCCTGGGACTCGACGAACTCGACCGGACCTACATCACCACCATCCGCCGGATCTACAACGGGGGCCCCGTCGGCCTCGACGCCGTCGCCGCCACCCTCAACGAAGACGCGGGCACCCTCGAAGATGTCGTCGAGCCCTACCTCCTGCAGATCGGCTTCCTCGCCCGCACCCGCCGCGGACGCACGCTCACCCAACGCGCCTGCGACCACCTCGGTCTGCCGCCCCTGCCCACCATCGACCCGGACCCCGCCGCCGCGCCCGCCTTCCAGCGCATGGTCGAAAACAAGCCCGCAGCCGATCCGGCCACCGGCTTGTTCTGATCACGAACCCATATCTGAATCTGGTTTTTGAGCCCGCGCCGCCGGAGTTTACTTCTTGAACGCCACCGACAGCTCTTCCTCGGCCTCCGCGGTCAGGTACAGGATGCACCCGTCATTGGGAGAAAGCGTCAGCTTGCCCTGGATCAGCGAAGCCGCGACCTCCACCGGCACCGACATCATCGATGAGCCGCAGACATACTCGTGCCGCTTGCGGTCCACGATCTCCAGCGGAGCCATCGCATCATCTCCGCGGCTCTCAAGCAGCTCCTCGTAGACCCGCAGCGCGTCGGAGGGAACATCGGCCACAAGCTCGGCACGCTTGGTCCGCAACTCGTTGAGCCGCCCGGCGATCTCGTCGGCACGCTTCTGCCGGTCGGTCTCGGCCACGCCCCGCATCTTGTCACGCTCGGACTTGGAGCCCTCAAGCTCCTTGAGCTTGGCGTCGAGCTCCTCGATCTTCTCGATCTGCTCGATCGCCTGCTCATCATAAACCGAACGCTGCTCTTTGAGGTTGTTGACCTCGCTGAGCAGCGCTTTGTATTCCTTGTTCGTGCTGGCGCTGTTCATCTTCTCGCGCAGCTCGTCGATCCGCTCTTTGAGCCGCTCGCTCTCGCCCTCCGCGTTGGCCGTCGAGGCCTTGAGCTGGCGGATCTGGGCCTGGAGCGATTCCCCCTGCGCCCCGATATCGGCGAGCTTGCGCGTCTGCTCGCCCAGAAACCGCTCCGCGGCTTCGAGCCTGCTCTGCAGGCCCTGTATTTCTTTATCAACGAGGAAGACAGCAAGCAACTGACGGGTGACGGACATGCATCCCTCCTGAGTCGACGCATTGATCATGCCAAAGTTTAGCCCGTCAGACACCCGCCGTTGCGCCGAAGCCCAGATCTTGTGCCAACTGCAGAGCCCAGTACGCAAACGGCGCGACCAGAATCGGCGAATCGACGATATCCAGCACGCCCCCGAATCCGGGCACGCTCGTCCCCGAGTCCTTCACCCCCGCGTCCCGCTTGAGCAGACTCGCCGCCAGATCCCCGCACTGACCGATCCCCCCCAGCAGCACGCCCATCACCGCCGAGACCCACAGCGTCGGCGCTTCGATCCCCGCCCGGTGCAGCAGCCAGCTCCCCCCCATCGCCACCAGCCCGGAGGTCACCAGCCCGCCGATCAGCCCCTCCCAGGTCTTGCCCGGGCTCA
>JBBDKK010000109.1:0-4320 GCA_040879395.1 Phycisphaerales bacterium | reverse complement strand
GCCTGGCAGTTGTGGCAAAGCCCCAGCCGGAGGGCCACGCCCGGCGTGTGCCGCGCGAGCATCCAGAACTGACGGGTGCTCGGGCCCCGCAGGACGGTTTCAGTCGAAATCTTGCCGAGATCAACCAGCCGGAGCAGCGTGTCATAGACGCACCCGGGACGGAAGGGCACCCGCTCATCGCGGATCTCCCACGGACCCATCTGGTTCTGGGTGGCCTGCCGGCTCAGTGGATCGAACCGCCCGCCACAGTGCCCGCAGCGCCCCGAATCGGGCGTGACAGTCCCGCAATAGGGGCATACCAGCGACCGGAGCTGGGGGGTTGGCGACCCGCCGGCGACAGCCAGGGCCTCGGCCATCACGCCCTCTCTGGCTCGGTTGTCGGCTTGCCGCCCGTTCTCACCGCTCATGCACGCTCCCGGCCACCATACACACCATCCCGACGCTCATACGCATATTGGACCGCCCGGTTGACCTCGCAGCGGTCATCGGCTCAGATCAACCATGCCCGCCAACCACCGACCACGCCCGCTGACCCGCCCCGGCCGCTCCGCTTCCATCCTACTTTATACCGTTCTGACGATCGCCGCCGCCAGCTGCGCCAGCACCCCCGTCGCCGAGACCCGCTCGAACACCGCCGAAACGAGGCCGTCTCGCCAGATCGTCGCCCTCATCGATGGCGAGCCCATCACACGTGAGGAACTGCGAACCGATCTCTACGAGCGGGCCGGGGCTGGGGCCCTGACCGATCGGGCACTCGATCACGCGATCGAGCAAGAAGCCAGTCGACGCGGCCTGAGCATCACCACCGGCGATGTTCAGCGGGAAGAACAGTTCCTACTCGACGCGATCAACGGGATCGACGACCGCACTCCCCGCGATCGGCTCCTGGACACCATCCGCTACAACCGCGGGCTCGGGCCCCAGCGGCTCGACCGGCTGCTCAGACGCAACGCCATGCTCCGGGCCATGATCGGCGACCGTGGCGTGCCCGAAGACGACGAACTTGAACTGGCCCGTCGGATCGCCTTCGGGCCCAGGTACCGCGTACGCCTCTTCGTCGCCCCCGATGCCCAGTCCGCGGCCCGGCTCCGAGCCACCCTCGAAGCGGCACCGGCCGAATCCCGGCGGTGGGTCTTCGCCGATGCCGCCTCTGAACGCTCGCTCCACCCATCCTCGGCCCGAGGCGGGCTCATCACCGATCTCAGCCCGGACGACCCGGCCTATCCCAGCGCGATCACCGACGCCGTGCAATCCGTCGAGATCGGCGGCGTCTCTGGCGTGTGGGGCACCGATGCGGGCCACGCGCTGGTGCTCGTCGAGGCCCACATCCCGCCCAGCACCCCCACCGACGAGCAAATCCGGGAAATCCGCGAGGAACTCACCCTCCGCAAGCAGCGGCTGGAGATGGAGCGGCTGGCGGGCGAACTGCTCGCGGAGACGGGCGTGGTGGTGATGGATCGCTCGCTCAACTGGTCGTGGACGAACCGGCGGTGAGCCATGGAAACCGGCTCATCGCGGGCTACCGCTGGCTGGGATACACGGCGGTCTGGCCCGCCGCGTATGCCCTGGGGGTATATGTGCTCCTGCGTCTCGCCCTCAATGCACCGCTTCCGGATGGGTTGGACATCATCTACATCCTGCTGGTTGGGCACGCTTGCTACCTGCTCGACCGGGTCAAAGTCTCCGACCATCGCCAGGACCCGGCCGATGCGATGGCCCTCCCACAACGCTCGCTGCTGTACGCCCGGCAAGGGTCGGCGATCCGGGCGGTCCTTGTGCTGGAGGTCGTCGTTGCCGTGGCGATCGGGGTTGCCATACACCCTGTTTTAGGTGCAATCCCGCTGCTCGGACTGATCACGGTGCACCTCTACGCGGGGCGTGGGGCGACGCCCGGCTCTCCAAGGTTCAAGGACCTGCCCGCGCTCAAGGCATTCATCGTCGCCACGGGCCACCTTGCGCTGGCCGTGGCGGTGTTCTGGGCGGGCAATCCAGGGTTGTTGACCGATGCCGTGTGGATCCCGCTATCCGTGGTGGCGGGCATCTGGCTGATCGTGATTGGCGATGCGACCCTCTGCGATATCGACGATGAGCACGCCGACCGGGCTTTCGACACATATAGCCCGGCGGTGCTTCTGGGCCGACGCAGGGCCTGGCGGCTTGCGGCGGGGCTGGTCACGCTCGGCTCGGCGGTGCTGGTCGTGGTCGCCGGTCCGCGGCTGGCGATCGGCGGGGCGGCGGGGCTGCTGGTGATCAGCACGCTGCTGACCAGGGCCAACACGAATCATCGCGACTTCGTCGATGCCCGCCTGCTGCCGATCGTGCTCATTGGAATGCTGGCAGCGATGGTTTAGCGGGCGATCTCGATGGCGCGGGTTTCCCGCAGCACCGTCACCCGGATCTCGCCGGGGAAGGTCATCTCGCTTGAAACCCGCTTGGCGATCTCGTGGGCGATGAGGTAAGACTCGTCGTCGGAAACCCGGCTGGCATCGATCATCACCCGCACCTCGCGGCCGGCCTGCACGGCGTAGGCCTCGCTCACGCCGGGCATGGCCAGGGCGATGTCCTGGAGGTCGTTGAGGCGCTGAATGTAGCGTTCCATCGACTCGCGCCGCGCGCCGGGGCGGGCCGCGGAGACCGCGTCGGCGGCCATGACGATCGGGGTGTACCAGGTCGTGGCGGGCATGTCGGCGTGGTGGGCACCGATGGCATTAAGGACTTCCTCATCCTTTTCGCCGTACTGGCGGGCGAAATCCATGCCGATTTTGGGGTGCCCGCCCTCCATCTCATGGTCCATGGCCTTGCCTATGTCGTGGAGGAAGCCGCACCTTCGGGCGAGCTTGCTGTCCAAGCCAAGCTGGTCGGCGATGATCTGGCAGAGGTACGCCACTTCCATGGAGTGCTTGAGCACATTCTGCCCGTAGCTGGTGCGGTAGGTCAGCCGGCCCATCGCCTCGGTGATCTTGGGGTGGAGCCCCTTGAGGCCGAGTTCGACCGCCGCGTCCTTGCCCGCCTTGATGATCTTCTCGCCCACCTCGCTGGTGACCTTCTCCACGACCTCCTCGATCCGGGTCGGGTGCATGCGCCCGTCGGCGATGAGGCGTTCGAGCGATTCGACCGCGACGGCCTGGCGGACCTTGTCGAAGCAGGAGACCACGATCACCCCGGGGGTGTCGTCCACGATGATGTCGGCCCCGGTCGCCTTCTCGATGGCGCGGATATTGCGCCCCTCACGCCCAATGATCCGCCCCTTCATGTCGTCGGATGGGATGGCCACGGTCCGCACCGTGGTCTCCGAAGAATGCTCGGTGGCGTAGCGCTGGATGGCGTTGATCAGGATTTCCTTGGCCTCGTCCTTGGCGCTCTCCTCGGCCTCGTCGACGATGGCCCGGGTGACACGCCCCATCTCGGCGCGGGTCTGCTCGGCCACGCGTTCGAGCAGCAGCTCGCGCGCCTGGGTGCGATCGAGCTGGGCGACGCGTTCGAGTTCCTGCTGCCGCTTCTCGAGGAGGCCTTCGAGCTGGGCTTCGTGGGCATCGAGCTTCTGCTGCCGGTCGTCGAGCTGCTCGCCCTGCTGGGTGAGCGTCCTCTCCTTGTGCGTCAGGGTCTCTTCCTTACGATCGAGGATATCTTCGCGCTTGGCCAGGCGGCGTTCAAACTCTCGCTGTTCGTTGCGGGCGGCTTCGAGCTCCTTGTCGACCGATTCCTTGCGGTCCAGGGCCTTGCGCTCGGCTTCGAGCTTGATCTTTTCGGCGGCGTTGCGGGCGTCCTCGCGGGCGCGGGCGGTGAGCTGTTCGGCCTCATCACGGATCCTGCCGAGCTTTTTGCCCGCCAGGAGCCCGGAGAGGGCCACGCCCATCCCGATACCCACCAGCGCGGCCAGCAGTCCCACGATGACCAGCGTGGTCACGCCCTGGGGAGCCTGGGCCGGCATGGCCTGGACAAGCGGTGTGTGTTGCAATGCGTGAAATACAAGGAAAACTTCCACTATCAGAACCCCCGGGGCTGGATCGCTGCCTGGGTCGGCAGCGCGGCCCCATCGAAACCCGTCCGATTGCCGCCTGGATCGAGTCGGGGATCAGGGAGCGAATCACTTGGAAGACTGTTCGGCGTGGCGCCTGTCGGGCGGGGGATAGCAAGGGCACTGGTCAGCGGCGGGCCCTGCCAACGCGGGATGCGGCCTGGAACATGAAATACTGACCGATGAGATTGAAAGCAATCCCGCTCATAATCCGATAAATCCGACAGACACCCGGCATTTCGAACGATATCGTTCCCAAGGACAGGTGGAAAAGCGTATGTTTCCGTCAGTTCGGCCCCCCG
>JBBDKK010000108.1:0-4362 GCA_040879395.1 Phycisphaerales bacterium | reverse complement strand
CCTCTCCCTCCGCGTCGCCATCGAACGCGTAATGCGATGAGATCACGCCCGGCCGCCCGCCCAGCGCCTCCACCTCGAGGCCGGAATCGTCCGCCAGGCAGTGCATCCCCGTGGCCCGGGCGTAGGCGATCGCCTTGATGGTCGCGTTGTCAAGAAAAGTCTCCCCGTCCTCAACGGGCTCCTCGAACCGGTCTCCCAACTCAGAAAGCCCGATACAATCGATCCCCAGTCCCGAGACCATGGCGCGCAGCTCGCGCACCTTTCCGGGATTCTGTGTCGCCAAAACGATCGTCGGCATGGTTGCTCCCTCCGCAAAGCGGGCACTATGGTATGCCCGGCGATCCCGCACGAAAGAACTTACCCAGAGGCTGTGCAGCACCATGAACCCCACCGATTCAGAACAATCCCACAGCCACGCCGCCGGTCCGGGCCGCTCGGGTCGCGTCGCCCTCGCCCAGCGGGCCGCCGACGCCCTCGAAGCCATCGACCAGGACGGCGCCGAGTCCATGCGGTCTCTCGTCGGCTTCGACGGCTTTGTCGACTCCATCATCCATGTCGTCGACCAGCGCCACTCCATGGCCCACGACGATTACAAGCGCATCGCCTCGATCCCTGAGTTCGCCGCCCGCGTGGGCGCTGCGGCCAACCGCTCGGCCAACATCGAACTCGTCGTCACCGACACCCGCTACGGCGGCAATGGCCCGCTGCTCTCGAGCGCCCTGGGCTCGCTGGGATCGCCGGTGACCTTCATCGGCGCGGTCTCGCTGGAGGACGACTGGGACAAGGTGGACCCCATCTACCAGCCCTTCGCCAAAAAATGCGAGCGCGTCATCCCGCTGTGCCCGCCCGGCCGCACCGATGCGCTGGAGTTCGAGGATGGCAAGATCATGCTCGGCAAGCCCGAGAGCGTCCAGCGCGTGACATGGGACCGCATCAAGGAAGTTGTCGGCCTCGACAAACTCATCGAGATGATCGACGCCGTCCAGCTCATCTCCGTCGTGAACTGGACCCTGGTCGGCGGCGTCGAGGGCATCTGGGACGGCCTGTGCGATGAGGTCTTCCCCAACCTCTCACAGAACCACAACCGCCGCTTCTTCATCGACCTCTCCGACCCCGCCAAACGCACCGACGACGACATCGTCCGCGCGATGGGCAAGATCACGAATCTCCAGAAGCACCTGCCCGTCACGCTGGGCCTGAATCTCTCCGAGAGCGGCCGCGTCGCCCGCGTCATCGGCGTCGACGCCTACGACGATGAGCACAACCGCACGCTGGCCGAGATGGTCCCGGACGCCGCCGTGCAGATCCGCCAGAAACTCGGCCTCGAGTGCGTCGTCATCCACCAGCACACCGGGGCGGGAGCCGCCGATTCCTCGGGACAGGCCCAGTGGTTCTCCGGCCCCTACACCCGCCGCCCACGCATCTCCACCGGGGCCGGCGACCACTTCGGCGGGGGCTTCAGCTTCGCGCAGATGGCCGGCCTGGGCCTGGGCGAATCCCTCGCCGCCGCCTGCGGCGTCGCCGGCGCCTATGTCCTCGACGCCGCCAGCCCCACCCGCCAACGCCTCACCCAGTTCCTTCGTGATCTTCCCGCGCCAGAGACAAACTGAGTACGCTTCACCGCTCGTTCTTTGCGTTCTTCGCGATTCGCAGCCCGCCGATCTCCTCCTCCCCCTCGTGGCCCTCCAAGGCCTCCATCGGGATCACGCTGAGCTTGGCGTCGGATTCGAGCACCACCATTCCCACCTGCGACGGCTCGACCTTGCCGCTCTCGCGGATCGCGGAGATGACTTCCTCCTCGGTCACCCGTTCCCGGCGCATCGCGTTGTGCTGCATTTGCCCGCGGTAGAGCAGGATCGTCGGCCGCGCCCGCACGGTCCGCTGGATGGGCTCGCTGTGGTAGACCAGCTTGGTCACAATCCACTGCAGGATGAACAGCAACCCCACCGCCGCCGCCCCCTCGGCCACGCTCACATCCTCGATCATGATCGGCGAGGCGATGATGCTGCCGATGGCGACCGAGATAATCCAGTCGAAGTTGTTCATCTGCGAGGTCGACCGCTTGCCGGTCAGCCGCACACAGAGAATCACCGTGAAATACAGGATCGGCGCGGCGACCAGCACCCGTCCGATGTCCCCCCAGCTATCAAAGAGCATCACGCCCATCGTCACCGTCATGGATTACCTCCCGCGATCATCGCCTGGTACCCGATGAATCATACTGACACCGCATGAAGCGCGTTTCATCTTGCGCCGGGCCGCTCGGCCCGCCGCTCGCCTTGGCCTAGGGTGGAACATGGATCTGGCCGCCCGCAGCAGACGCCTCATCGCCCTGTTACACAAAGAGACAGCGCTCGTCGTGGCCCTGCTGCTGATGGTGGCCGGGATCTGGGCGTTCGCCGAGATCACCGATGAGGTGCTCGAGGACGAGGCGGTCATCGATGCCGCGGTGATGGACTGGGTGCACGGGGCCGGGGGCGACCCGCGGGGACCCCGGTGGCTGGAAGTCACCGCGCTGGATCTGACGGCCCTGGGCGGCGCGCCGGTCCTGGCGCTGATGATTGCGCTGATCGCCGGATTCCTGGCCATGACAAAGCAGTACCGCGAAGCGGTGCTGGTGCTCGTGGCGTCGCTGCTCGGGCTCGGTCTCAGCACGGTGCTCAAGGAGGTCTTCTCAAGAGAGCGCCCGCAGGAGGGTGTGCAGATGGCGGAGGCCTTCACCGCCAGCTTCCCCAGCGGGCACACCATGCTCTCGACGGTGATCTATCTGACGCTGGGCGCGATCCTCTCGGCCACGCGTCCGCGCCGGCGCGAAAGGTTCTACATCATCGCCGCCGCCGTGCTGATCGCGGGGATCGTCGGGCTCACGCGGGTGTACCTTGGCGTCCACTTCCCGACGGATGTCCTCGCCGGCTGGAGCGTCGGGCTCGCGTGGACGGTCCTGTGCCTGATCGTCGCCCACAAACTGCATCCGAGACCCGCGGATGATGCCGGGAGGTAATGGTGTATCAGCCGGCGAGCTCCTTGGGCAGCGCTTCGGCCAGGCGGCGGTAGTCATCGAGCGTGTTGTACATCTGCGCGCTCACCCGCACCATCCGATCGCACACCCCCGGCAGGTCCCACACCGGGGCCTGGATGCCGTGGTTCAGGTACAGCCGGTCCCAGAGCCCCTCGCCCAGCAGCTTGCTCGGCTCGCACGCCCCCGGCAACGGGATACTGACCATGCTGCCGATCATGCCCTCGGGCACGCGCTGTTCGGTCCCCAGCGCATCGCACACGATCTGCGCGCCGGCGATCGCCATGTCGTGGTTCCGCTTGCGAAGCTCCGCCCAGCCGCCGGGGAACTGGGCCCCCATGTGGGCGATGGAGACCGGGATCACCAGGTTCCCCGAGTAGTCATTGGTGCCCGTGTAATCGAAATCGCACAGGAACGCCCGCCTGTCCGCCCGCGTCTCGTGCACGCGGCAGGAGAGCACCATGGGCTTGAACCCCTTCTGCCGATTGGGCGAGGTGTAGATAAACCCGGTCCCCTTGGGCGTGCCCAGCCACTTGTGGCAGCTCGCCGCGTACCAGGTCGGGTCCAGTTCCTCGATATCCAGCGCAATCTGCCCCGGGCAGTGGGCCCCATCAAGAAAAGTCTCGATCCCGCGCTCCCTGGCCGCCAACACGATCTCCTTGACCGGCATCACCAGCGACGAAGCGCTGGTGATGTGCGAGATCAGCACCACCCGCGTACGCTCAGTCATCGCCGCCGTCACCGATTGAACCACAATCTCCGGCGTCACATCCGGGAACGGAACCTTGGCCACCGTCACAACGGCCCCCGTCGCGCGGCACACCTTGTCCAGCTCGTTGAAAGTCGCCATGTACTCGTGGTCGGTCACGAGAATCTCATCGCCGGGTTCCAGTTCCAGGTTGTTGAGCACCGTCGCCACCGCGAAGGTCCCGTTGGGCACCAGCGCCACATCCCCCGCATCGACATTGACAAAGCCCGCGATTGCCCGGCGTGCATCGTCGGCGTAGTCCTCCAGATCCGCCTTGAAGAACCGCACCGGGTCCACCTCCAGCCGGCGTTGCAGCTCGCGCTGCGCATCGCCCACCACAACCGGGGTCATGCCGTAGGACCCGTTGTTGAGCATCGTCAGCCCGGCACGGATCGTGAACCGCGCCAGCTCATTGATCCGGTCGCCAACAAAATCCAGTATCGGGTCGGGCCGCGAAGCGGTGGGCGTATCACCCCTCCCCGGGCGGTCGGCGGGTGGGGTGGTAGCGGGTGAAATCGTCGGTGGGTTGGGCATAATTAAGCGTATCGGCAAACCGTTCCGGATTCCCCCAAACGAACCCCGATGCCCATGCAGATTG
>JBBDKK010000107.1:0-4368 GCA_040879395.1 Phycisphaerales bacterium | reverse complement strand
AAAGGCACCATGAACCCCATCGGCACAAACACCCCGCTCGACTGGCTCTCGCCCGTTCATAACAACGGACCCCACAAGATGCCCAACAAGCACACCGACCCGCTGCGGTCGGCCAATCCCGGCCCGCTCTCCCAGGCGGACAAGCCGGTGGCCGGGGGTGAGGGCCCGCAGGCCGACGCCCGCCGGGCCGCCGAGGGACTGGTATCCACCAGCTTCATCGAGCCCATTCTCAAGCAGACCCGTGAGAGCAACAACGCGCCGCCGCCGTTCGGGCCAAGCAATGTCGAGAAGCAGTTCGGGGCGTTGCTGGATTCGCGTCTGGCGGACGACATCGTCCACGCCGCCAACTTCCCGCTGGTCGATCGCATCGCCGAGCAGCTCACGCGCAACATGCCGTCCGCCGAATCCAAGGCCGACACGCCGCGGATCGACATCGACGCCTGACCCCGTAGCCCTTCCGACCCCGTCACCATCACAGAGAACCGACCATGAACCTCGCCAGTCGCCAACCCACCCAGACCCGGCCGACGCCCAAGGCCCCATCACGGCCCGCGCGGGTGCAAGCACCGGCGTTGGTTGAGCCGGGACGGATCGAATCCATGCTCGTGCGGCTCGAAGAGGAGCACACCGAGCTGCTGGCCCTTGCCCGGGCCCACAAGGACGCGCTGGCCCACGCCTCGGTGGAACAGATGCAGCAGATCACCGTCAAAACCAGCGAGGTGCTGATGCGGATTGCGCAGATCGAGCACGAACGCCGCCAGATGACCTCCGCCGAGGCCGACGGCCAGATCGCCACCCTCGATGAGCTGCTTGAACGCTTCGGCGACGACGACCGCGCCCGCATCGGCGAGCGGCGCACACGGCTGCGGGAGCTGATCCTGCGGGTCAAGGAGGAGCAGTTGGCCGTGCGGGACGCCTCGGAGAACCTCGCCAACCACATGCGGGGGCTGATCCGCCAGGTCGGTGCATCGCTCTCCCACTCCGGGACCTACTCACGCGCCGGGGCCGTTGATCCCGGGCGGGGCCAGGTCGTCAGTTCACTCGACACCACCCGCTGACCGCAGGGCAAGGAAAGGAAGACCCATGAGTCTGACATCCTCGATCAACATCGCCCGTTCGGCGTTGACGGCCTCGCAGCTGGGCCTGCAGGTGTCGTCGATGAACATGGCCAACGCGGCCAATCCCCAGTACACCCGCCAGATCGCCATGCTCCAGGCCATCCGCGGCCGGGTGAGCGACCAGTTCCAGATCGGCCAGGGCGTGGCCGTCAACGAGGTGCGTCGGCAGATAGACGAGGCGCTCCAGCGCCGGTTGTGGGCAGGCAACTCGGCCGAGCACGCCAGCTCGCAGCAGTTCGGTGTGATGTCCCAGCTCGAGACCATCCTCAACGAGGGCACCGAGTTCGACATGTCCACCCAGCTCTCGTCCTTCTTCAATACATGGACCGAGGCCACCACCCTGCTCGATTCCCAGCCCTCCATCGTCAACCAGGGCGAGGCGCTCTCCGCGTTCATCCGCAACATGCGTGAGGATCTGGTGACCCAGCGCCGCCAGCTTGAGGACCAGATCGACGCCCAGGTCCTCCGCGCCGATGCCATCCTCGACGAGATCGCCTCCATCAACCAGGTGATCACCGAACGCGAGATCGGCGAATCCGAGGCCAGCGGGCTCCGCGACTCCCGCGACGCCCTGGTCACCGAACTCTCCCAGCTCATCGATGTCTCCGTCCACGAGACCAACTCGGGGGCCTACGACATCTACGCCGGGTCCACGCCCATCGTGCAGGGGGCCCGCAACCGCGGGATCGAGATCTCCCGGGTGTCCGATGGTGACCAGCTCACCGTGCGCGTCGAACTCGCCGCCGATTCCACCCCGCTCAACATCACCGGTGGGTCGATCGGGGGCCTGCTGGCTTCTCGCGACGGCGCGATCGACACCACGCTGGAGAAACTCGACGACCTGGCCGCCCAGCTCATCTTCGAGGTCAACCGCATCCACTCCACCGGCGTCAACGAGGACTGGCTCTCCACCACATCGGCCACGCTGCAGATCCCCACCGCCGACCGATCGCTCGCGTTCAATGACCCGAGCAACAGCACATTCTCTGGTCTCCCCTATGCGGCGGAGAACGGTGGTTTCACGATCAGTGTTCGCAACGAGAACGGTTCGAGTTCATCGACCCGCATCGACATCGATCTCGACGGGCTCGACAACGCCGGGCAGCCGGGCTTTGCCGACGACACCAATGCCGAGGACATCCGGGCGGCCATCGACGCCATCGAGGGCGTCAGCGCGAGCTTCGATTCCTCCGGGCGGCTGAAGATCGATGCCGAGCCGGGCTTCTCGTTCTCGTTCGCCGAGGACACCTCGGGCGTGCTGGCGGTCATGGGCGTCAACAGCTTCTTCACCGGCGACGACGCGGCCAGCATCGGTGCCCGCGACGACATGGAGGTCATGCTCGGGCGGATGGAGGGGGACCAGTATGTCGCCAACGGCACCGCCAAGCTCATCGGCGACCTCGCCAACGAATCGGTCGAGGGGCTCGGCGGCCTCTCGCTCACCAAGTTCTGGGCCCAGCAGACGCAAGAGGTGGCCAGCGGCACCGCGTCGGCCCGCAACAAGGCCCAGGCCGACACGCTTATCCGCGAATCGCTCGATGCCCAGCGCGCCGGCGTCTCGGGCGTGAGCATCGACGAGGAATCCATCAACCTGCTCACCTACCAGCGGCAGTACCAGGGCGCGGCCCAGGTCATCACCACCGCACAGGAAATGTTCGACACACTGCTCGCGCTCGTTTAATCCCGCGCCAGCGAGGCCACACCATGTCCAGCTTCCCGACAAGCTATTCACGCTCGCCCAACCTGATATTCACGCAGTCGTCCATGAACGCGCTGGGGCGGTCGAGCTACTCCATGGCCCGGCTCAACGAGCAGTTGGCCACGGGCCTGAGCATCCTCCGCCCGTCCGACGATCCCATCCGCAGCTCCACGATCTCGATCCTCGATTCCCGGCTGGAGCACAACGGCCAGATCCTCAAGAACCTTGAGTTCGCCGGCAACTCGCTGGGCATCATCGACAACGCCCTCGGCGACGCCAAGTCGCTCATCGACGAGGCCTACTCGATCGCCTCCGAGCAGCTCTCGAGCCCCTCGGACGGAGAATCACGGGCCAGCCAGGCCGTCATTATCGAATCGCTCCTCAGTTCCCTATACAACATCTCCAACACCGAATCGCTCGTCGGCCATGTCTTCGGCGGCAGCAACCCCAACTCGCCGCCCGTCTCCTTTGTCAACGGCGGCTACCGATTCAGCGGCGAGCGCGGCGGGCTGCTGGCCCAGCTGGGCGCGGTTTCCGATGTGCCCATCACCCTCGGGGCCGACAACGCCATCGGGGCCCTCTCCAACCGCATCGAAGGCACCGTCGATCTCGATCCCGATCTCACCCTCTCGACCCAGCTCGACAAGCTCGGTGGGGCGCGGGACCTGGGGATCTCCAAGGGAACATTCGAGTTCAGCTTCAACGGCGGGCCCACGGCGAGCATCGATATCAGCGGTGCCGACACCGTCGGCGATGTCGCCGATATCCTTGAGGCCGCGATCACCCAGTACGAGACCGACCACGGCGTCACCGTCCTTGGCCCCGGGGGCGTGGGTCTCGACAGCGGGTCGCTGGACTTCGATATCGCCGCGGGGGGTTCGCTGGAGTTCTTCGACAGCCAGGGCTCGACCGTGGGGGCCGATCTGGGGCTGGTTGGCCAGCCGCCGACCCCGCTGACGACTGGCGCAGGTGCCGGGGCGGACCTCAATGCCCGGATCTCGTGGACCACCCCCGTTTCCGCCCTCTCGGGATTGGGCGGGGCCGCCCTGGGCGAGATCCAGATCAACAACAACGGGCACTCGGTGACCGTGGACCTGTCCGGGGCAAATACGCTGGGGGACATCCGCAGCGCGATTGAAGCCGCCAGCGACGGGATCCGCGTGGAGATCTCTGAGGACGGCACCGGGCTCAATATCATCACCGAGACCGCCGGCACTACCGATATCGCCCTCTCGATCAGCGAGGTCGCCGGCGGCAACAGCACGGCCACGCTGCTGGGGATCCGGTCCTATGCCGCCGATACGCCGCTTTCCGTGTTCAACGACGGCCGCGGCATCGATATCGCCACTGGCAAGCCCGATCCGGCCCAGAACAACGATTTCATCATCAAGCTCGGCGACGGGTTCTCGATCAACATCGATCTCCAGCCCGAGGACATCGAAACGGTCGGGACGCTGATCGCCGCGGTCAACGCCCAGGCCGACGCCCAGTTGACCGCCGCCGGGCGGCCCACGACCGAAAAGAGGCCCATCTCCGCTCCGTCGAACATCC
>JBBDKK010000106.1:0-4391 GCA_040879395.1 Phycisphaerales bacterium | reverse complement strand
TGGTCGTCGTGTCGTGGGCCAGCTCGGGCGGGCGCTGGACGACCGTACATCCGAGTTCGTGCGCACATCTGTTGACATCCGCATCGTCGCTGCTGACCACGACCGTGCCGACACGCTTGCTCGCCTGCGCCGCCTCGATCGTCCACTCAACACACGGCTTGCCCGCGACCATGGCCGCGTTCTTGCCGGGCAGACCCTTGGAGCCCGCGCGGGCGAGGATGATCGCGATGGCGTCGCCGGCTCCGCTCACGCCGCGTACTCGCCGGTGCGGATCTTCATCTCGATCTGGGCCGCCCGCATCGCGCTGCACATCCGCTGATACGCCTGGCCCACGCCCTCAACGATCGCGTTGATCGGCGCTCCCTGCGACAGGATCGGGTGTCCGGCGCGGTCGACCACCACGCCGTCGCACAGGATCCGCATCGTGCTCCGGTCGATCTGGGCCGCCCGGGCCGCGGGGACCGGCAGTGCCGAGACGCGCTGGGAGCGGACGAACGCGGGCAGCGGGTCGATGACCGCCGCTCCGGTGAGCATGAGCCACTTGTCGTAGAACGCCTCGATCTCGCCATAGACCGCATCGCAGCGCGTGATCCGCGCTGTCAGTTGCATCGGGCACGACGGATCGGCCGACGCGGTGTCCAGGATATCCTGCAGCCGCGTGTGCACCTGCTCGAGCCGGTCCTGGCCCGTGAGGTGGGCGTAGGTCTCCCGCTGTTCGGCCAGCACATCCACCGAAAGGATATCGATCCCCGATTCCACCAGCTCCGCAGCCGCCAGCCCCTCCCGCTGCAGGTCGGTCCGAAGCTCCACGCACGCCGCGCCGTCCTCGCGCGCCAGCGCCACCAGCCCCATCGCCTCAGGATGCATCAGCGGATCGCCCGCCCCGTCAAACACCACCGCCACATCGTCCCGCAGCTCGCGTACGCCCCGCAGCATCGCGTGGGCATCCTTCATCGACAGCACCGGCCGCTCCACCGGCTCGATCGAGCCCCGCTTCCACACGCCCCACTCGCCGCCGGCCAGCCGCCCGGTGCAGGTCTCCATGACCAGCGTCCGCGGGCAGAGCTTGCTGTAGCGGGCGTAGGTCTCAACAAAGGCCGAAACACACGCCGCGGACGCTGCATCCGCGCCCGAACCCAGCTGCCCGTACGCATCCCGCATCGCCCCGATCCGCGCTGGCGTGTCCGCCACCACCCGCACGCCCGCATCCCGCAAAGCCGGGTCGATCTGCACGCACACGCCCTTGACGATCGGGTCCGACTGGGGCGCGACGGGGATGTAGCCCACCAGGGCCCCCAGCGTCGCCAGCGGGTTGCGGCGTGAGCCGTTGGTCAGGGCCGCGGCCAGCGAATCCATCGTCGCCCGGTCCACCACCATCGTCCCGATCCCCGGCACCGCCTGGGAAAACGCGATCCGCTTCTCGCTGTGCTGGCAGCGCAGCCGCACCACCGTCTCGTCCACCAGAACCGGATCAACCATCGCCCAGTCGCCCCCCACGATCGCGCACGCATCGATCCCGTGCTCGTGCATCAACGCCGCGATCTGCCCCGGATGGGCCTGCTCGTCGTACACGCTCAGCATCCCCACCGAGCTCCGCCAGCACTCGCCCGACTGCACTCGCGCGGCGCCGACCCTTGCCCCGTGGCCGCGGAGCACCGCCGCATCCACACCCACCACATTCAGCGGCTTGCCGACCGGCAACGACCCCAAAAGCCCCTTGATCCGCCCGGGATCGTCCGTCGCGATCGTGATCCCATCGAGTTGGGCGCAGCGGGCCAGGCGCGAAACAGTCATCTGCAGGGTATTGAGCCCGTCGCCGATCACCGTTCCCAGATCCCGGCGTGTGCCCAGCCCGTTGAACTCGGTATCCGCGATCACCAGCGCGTGCACCCGGTCGCGGGCCGGCCCCGACGCCGCCAGCCGTTCCGCCGGCGTTTGCTCGGTCTGGGCATCGCGCATCTCGTTGGTCTGCTTGGGGGCCGTGCCCGCCATCGCCGCCGCCCCGTCGCGCAGCTGCGAGGCCACCGCACGCGCCGCGTCGCGCGTCCACTCCACATTCACGATGTCCCGCTCGATCTGGGCCCGCTGACGCTCCAGGCCTGTCGCACCCGCGCCCACCTCGATGGCCCGGTCCCGTTTCATCCGGTTGAGCACACCCACCTGGTTGACGAACTCGGTGAGCCGGTATGCCGCCCGCATGCCCAGCACCTTGTCGCGGATGGCGTTGACCTCACCGATCAGCGTGTTCACCCGGCGCTGATCGTGCTGGTGCCGCAGCATCTGGCGCAGCTTCTCGATCGACCGGTCGCTCTGGTCGGCGATCCGCTCGCAATCATCGATCATCGCCGCCAGACGCTCGGCCACCCGCCGGGCGCGGTCCGCGTCCTCAATGCGCCCCTCCCGCGTGGAGGGAATGCGGAAACCCGTGTCACCCGCGTGGGCGTCGATCGCTTCGCGCAGCGCCATCACCAGCGTGTGGGCCTTGCGCACCCCGCCCTCGCTGGCGTCGATCACCGTCAGCCCCGCCGCCTCGTCCTTGGCGAAGGCCTCCTCGAACTGCGTCAGGTACGAGACCATCTGCTCATCGCTGTAGATCGGCCGCCCGTGCACATCGGTTCTGGGCCGCAGGTGCGCCCGCATCCGCACGATCCGCTCCCACTCGAACATCTCCAGCGTGCGGTGGGCGTTGAGTTCACCCGCCCACACCCGGTGGATCGCCGCTCCGGGCGCGTAGTACTGCCCGTCGGTGAATCCAAGGTCTTGGCCGATGAAGACCACCGGGTCGCAGCCGAGGTAGCGGGCGAAGTAGTAGCACAGGTGCGCCACCGTCGCCCCCATCCGCAGCTCGCCCATCTCGCGGGCCAGTTCCTCGCCAAGCAGCGTGTCCAGCAGGTCATCGCCCACGCACAGCACCTCGCCGGGGAAGGCATCGAGGATCGCCGGGTTGGCCTTGGGCTCGGCGATCAGCCGGATCCCCGCCACATCCTCCGCCGTCAGATCCTCATAGAACCGCTTGCTCACCTCGTGGTAGTCCAGCGCAGCAACAAAGTGCGGCCTGATCCCCCGGTCCAGCATCGGCTTGAGCACCGTCTGTACCGCGATCACCACGAACGAATCGCGCACCGCCGGGTCCGCCAGCAGTTCAAGGTTCCGCTGGAGACTCGGGCCCGCAGAGACCACGATCGCCGCCCGCCCCGCGCACGATCCCTCAAGGCCCACGATCCCCGCGCTGCGGGTGTAGTGATCCAGGTTCATCAGCGCGTTGCGGAAGCTCACCCGCGAGTTGGCCAGCGTCGTCACCACATGGGTCCGCGCCGAGCGGAGCGCATCGCCGAAGACCTTGCCGAACCGGTCGCTCTGGCCCGCCAGCCGCCCGGTGCTGGGCGGATGGGCGACGATCTCGACGCCCATGCCCACGAAGGCCTCGATGCCGCTGAAGATCGAGTTGATCCGCGTGGCGTGCTCGGTATCGCTGACCAGATACAGCCGCCCGGTGGAAAGCATCGCCGTGCAATCCACACGCGAAAGCACCGCCCGCAGCATGGCCAGGTCCGGCTCGAAGCAGATCACGATCGACTTTGAACCCAGCCGCTCCAGGAGCGCGCCACAGTGGTACCCCAGCCCGAAGCCAAGCACCGCCGCGCACGCAATCTTCTCTGATTCCACCCGCGCCGCCAGCTTGGCCCCCTCGCTCACCGGCCGCCGCTTGGACGCCAGCGCCACCCCGCCCATCTCCGCGCTGAGCCCCTCCTCGGTCTCGATGAATGAAATATCCCGCCGGGCCGGGCTTTGGCGGATCAGCTCCGCCTCCATCGGGCTCCGCAGGGCCAAGGCCGCCAGGTTCCGGGCCAGCAAGGCCTCATCGCCGCGGTTGTCATCCGCCGGATCTCCCGCAAAGCCACCGCCCTGCGAGATTATGCCCACGAGTTGATCGAACTCCATATGCCGCTCCTTCATACCGCCGCCGCTGCCGGCCGAGCCCGCGCGGACCAAATCCGGCCCGGCACACGCGCAGGCAAAAACCGCTTCCTGAGCCCCGATTATCGGCCTTTCCCCGCCGCCCGCTCCATCTTCGGGCAACCATCCGCCCGCCCCCGGGCGAATAGACTCCCATCAGCACCCCCAGGAACCGCCCCCCATGCAGAACAACATCTTCGAACCACAACAGCTCCCCGAACTGCCGCAGCCGGGATTCATCGACCAGTGGTTCCTGGAAACCAGCATCGTCCCCGCCGCCATCCTCATCGGGCTGGGTCTGCTCGTCTTCTTCGTGCTCCGCAACACCCAGCTCACCCGCAAGGTCGGCCTCCCCGCCCTCATCGCCGCCCTCGTGCTGGCCGCGGGGGTGTACCTCATGGGATCGCTGGTCGTCACCGACCGCGAACAGCTCC
>JBBDKK010000105.1:0-4405 GCA_040879395.1 Phycisphaerales bacterium | reverse complement strand
GGCGAGTTGAACGAGCCCAGATCCACCGAATAGTTGGGCAGCATCATAGAGCTGGTGAGGATGTCGTCCATGTCGTTGGAATCCGGGTTGAGTTCGGTGTTGTCCGGCTCCTCTGGGTGGACGGTGGTGAACATGGTGGCCCCGGTGAACTGGAGCTTGTTGCGGACCTGGGTGTAGGCGACAGGGGTATCGGACACGATCGACCCGACGAACAGGCAGTCGTGGAAGCGGATGTTGTTGGAGTGCTTCTTGGTATCGGTAACGCGCTTGCCGTCGATGATGATCGCGTCGGGCAGCAGGTCATAACTCGCGCCGAAGCTGGCGATCTCGTCGTCGGGCACATCGCCGGTGTCCAGCGGCGAGATGGAGATTTCGGTCATCAGGATCATCTGCTGGGGGGGGACGGCAGAGGAGGGCAGGTCCGGTGGCGCGTTGTCGGCGTCCTCGCCGGCGTCGTCGCCGTAGATGAATCGCGGGAACTTGGGTGTGGGCACGCCGGAGGTATCGATCTGATTGGTGCCGTACTCGGACCAGAGCGGATGCGTGTTGGCCTGGTGGGTGCGGACATGGGTGGAGCCGACGAATGTGCAGTCCACGAACAGCCCGTTGAGGCCCTTGGGGATTTTGACATTGCGGAAGACCATGTTCTCGAACACCGGCCGCCAGTAGACATCCGAGAAGCTCGGCGAGTTGAAGGGTGCTTTCTCGTAGTAGGCCCATCCCGAGTTGTCCGGCAGGCCGTCGAGATTCGCATCCTCCCACACGGGGAAGAGTTGGGGCATGGTGGGATCGGCCGGGTTCATGTCCAGCGTCCAGGTCGCTAGCGAGCTTGTATCGGTGCCGAGGTTGTCGGCCACCTGCTGCCAGAAATCGTCCCCGTCGGCGGCGGCGATCAGTGCGTTCTCCGTGTCAGCGAAACTCGATGCGCTGATGTCCGGGAGGGTCAAGTCATCGGCGGCGAACCGCAGCGCTGGGTCGTCGTCGAAGGGCACGATGGGGCCCTGGATCCGCTCGTTGATCGGTCCCTGGCCGGTTTCCCAGTCGCTGGCAGTGACGCGGAACACCAGGCCGCCGCGGATCTTTGCGTACCGGTCCATCGCGTCGATGTAGCCGTCGCGCCAGCCGAGTTCGGTATCGGAGAAGACGCTATGGACAGCGTCGTAGTCGGCCGGGTCCTCATCGACGGGTTCGTAAAGCCGGTTGCCGTTGGCGTCGATGAAGCCGTGGACGCCGTTGTTGTTGCGGTCGGGCCGTCCGGCGTCGATCAGCAGTGCCAGGTCCTCGTCGATCGCCTCCCCGCCGGGTCCGACGAACTCGGGCGTGCTGCCGTCCATGCCGGCACGGGTGCCCTCGATGAGCGCGGCCGAGAGGGTGACGCGGCCGTCGCCGTTGGTGTCGTAGTGGCGGATGAAGATGTCCATCTCGTCGAGATAGCCGTCCTGGGTGGCGTCGTTGAATGCGCCGTCGAGGTCGCCGTCGCCGTCGAAGTCATCGTCGGCGGGCAGGTTGGCGCCCTCGATCGGGTGCTCTGTGCGGAGGCGGTTGTCGCCGTCGACATCCGAGATCGCCAGCGCCTCCCAGAACTCGGTGATCTTGGTGTCGAGCACGGGGTCGAGGCCCATGAAATCCGAGCGGATGACGATGGGATCGCCGCTCTCGAAATCGACCTCGTCGAAGCGGGCGCCCATATCGCCCTCGATCTGCACATTTTTGCCGATGAGGATCTTGGAATGGGAGATGATGGCCTGATCGACGGACTTGACGACCCGGTAGTCGCGGGTGATGGTCCGGCGGATGGGCTTGCTGTTACGCTGGAAGTCGTAGACGACGCCCTCGACGATGACGCGGATATACTGTCCCCCGGCGAGCGGGGCGTAGCGGATCTGGTAGGCGGGGGGCGGGTTGGTGGATTCGGGATCGGCCCACGCCCCGAGCAGGATGGCGGGGGTGTTGACCCAGTGGCTCGACTCATACACACCGGTGGTGACATCGCCGGGGGCGGATTCGATCGCGGGCTCGTCGATGTATTCGAAGCCGGTGAGGATGTTCACATCCGCGTTGTGGGCGTTGACCAGGGCCTCGGCGATGCCATCGGGCAGCGCCGACTCGGCGTACCCGGTGCGGGGCGGGGCGACGAGGTAGGTGCCGATAAGCGAGCTGTCGCCCTTCCAGAGCGCCCAGGTGATGTCCGCGTCGAGGTTGCTCTCGGCGACGATGAAGCGTGAGGAGGCCTCGTTGAGGCGGTTCTCGGCCACGGCCATGCCGGTCTCGGCCGCGCTCATGGCCCGCATCACATGCAGGTGCATGTTGGCGGTCTGGATGTTGCCCGTCGAGGCGACGGCCATCGCGGCTACCAGCGAACCGAAGATGATCAGGAACATCATCGCCAGCACCGAGGCCACGCCGCGGCGGGACACGGGGAGACGCCGGGCGAGGGGGCGGGCGGTCCGCGGCCGGGAAGCATTGTGAACTCTGGTTGTCATGATCATCGACCTTTCGAACATCCGAGCTCGGCAGAGGGGGTGTGGCGACGGGCTGGGATCAGGGGACGATCCAGGTCACCGTGGTGATCAGCGTCGATTCGACATCGTTGATGCCCTGATAGAACACCATCACGCTCACGCGCAGGGGGTACTCATCGACCTGCCGCCCGGGGAAGGAGCCGCTGGGATCCTCGTAGAACGCCTCGTCCACCACCAGTGAGGTATCGAAGGGATGGATCTTCTCGACCACCACGGTCTGGTACCAGCCGTGCATGGCGTCGCCCGAGAAGAGGCCGTTGTCGGTTCCGCCCTGCTCGACGCCCTCGTGCGAGAGGGCGGGGATCACCTCGCCGAACGAGTTGATGGGCCCGGGCAGGTCGTTGTCGTCGAGCCCGGGTGTGCCGATGAATGAGAAGGTGACACCGTCGAAATCATCGATGTCGTCGAAATCACCCACCACCACCTCGCCGGCGTCCACGCCCCAGCCCTCGGCGGTCATGTTGCCGGTGCCGTCATCGACCAGCGTGAGGCCGTTGACGGGGTCGTGCTTGGGCATGTTGCGGGTGAGTTCGCGGATCTCGTTGGCGAGGAAGGTCGCGCTGGCGGCGTGGGAGGACCATTGATTGGAGACGATAAACGACGATTGTGCATCGACCATCGCCAGGACCCCCACCCCGATGATCACCGTGGCCATCGAGGTCTCGATGAGTGTGAAGCCGCCGGGGCTTCCCCGTCGGGGGGTCCTGCGTGGAGTCGGGATGGATCGTGTGCGTTTCATCACCATCAAGCATCCGTTACGAAACGATCTGGCTCATCTTGAAGATGGGAAGGATGATCGCCATGGCGATAAATCCGACGACTGAGCCCATTATGATGATCATGATGGGCTCGATCATTCCGGTAACCGCTTTGATGTGGTCCTTGAGCTGCTTGGCGTAGAAGACCGATATCTCGTCGAGCACCTCGCCCAGCTTGCCCGACTCCTCGCCCGCGGAGATCATCTGCACGACCGCCTTGGGCAGGATCGTGGTTCCCTGGAGCGGGTCGGCGATCTTGCGGCCCTGCTTGACCGAGCCGTGGACCTTGCGCCACATGCCCTCGAAGAGCTTGTTGCCCGAGATCTCGCTGGTGATGGTCAGCGTATCGAGCATGGGGACGCCGGCGTTGATCAGCTGGCCCATGGTCTGCAGCGAGCGGGTGATGTACAGCGAGCGAAACATCGACTTGAGCACGGGGATCGAGAGCTTCATCTTGTCGATCCAGAACGCGCCGACATCGGTCTTGGCGAAGGCGTAGAAGGCCCCGCCCACGACGGCGACGCCGCCGAGGATGAAGGGCCACTGGTTGTTGAGTGTCTGGGAGAGGAGCATCAGGAAGTTGGTGGCCCAGGGCAGCACATCCTCCTTGCCCTCGAAGACGGTGTAGAACTTGGGGAGCACGAAGGAGAGCAGAAAGATCGTGACCGTCACGGCCATGAGGCCGATGATCGCGGGGTAGATCGACGCGCCCACGACCATCTTCTTGGTCTCGATCTGCTGGCCGATGTATCCGGCGATCCGATCGAGCATCTGGGAGAACGAGCCGGACATTTCCGATGCGCGGACCATGTTGATGTAGAGCGGGCCGAAGAGCTTGGGATGGCGTGAGAGGGCTTCGGAGAACTGCTTGCCGCTCTCGACATCGGCCTTGAGTTCGTTGATGACCTTCTTGAAGGACTTGTGCTCCGTCTGGTCGGCGATGCCGTCGAGGGCGGATCGCAGGTTGATGCCCGCGCGGATCATCACCGAGAGCTGGGTGGTGAAATCCAGCACCTGCTTCTGGGTGGGCTTCTTGTTGTTGAGCGCGGCGAGGGTCTCGCCGAATCCACCGGCACCCCGGTTGCCCTTGTCCTGGTCGACCGCCAGCACATGCACGCCCTGGTT
>JBBDKK010000104.1:0-4492 GCA_040879395.1 Phycisphaerales bacterium | reverse complement strand
ATGGCCACCTGGGACACCGTCAGCGTGCGCAACACCGGTCGGCGCCTGCAGATACGCACCGACGCCGCCTTCCGCTTCGAACGCGGCATCGACCCCCGGACCATCGACTACGCCGCCCGCAGAGCCGCCGCGCTGATCTGCGAAGTCAGCGGCGGACAGCTCGCCCAGGGCGTTCTCAGCGAGGGCCCCCCACTCCCCGCGGACACCGCAATCGCCCTGCGACCCGAGCGGTGCGATCTGATCCTGGGCATCCACACCGAACCGGCCGAGATCGCCGAACTGCTCAACGCCCTGTCCTTCAGGACCACCATCGAGTCGGACGGCACGCTCACCTGCGTCATCCCCCCCCACCGCAGCCACGATGTGACGCGTGAGATCGACCTGATCGAGGAGGTCGCCCGGGCCCGGTCCCTGGCGGTGGTGCCCGTGCACGAGACGCTGCCCGTGCGGGCCCGCGAGCCGCAGATGAGCGAGCGGGCCATGGGCGCCATCGCCCGGACGCTGACCTCGCTGGGATTCTTCGAGACCGTCACCTTCTCCTTCACCGCCCCCGAAAAGGGCGAGCTGTTCCGTCGCGAGGGCACCGACCTGGTCAGCGTGGACGACGACCGACGCAAAGCCGAGCCCACCCTGCGCCCCAGCGTCCTGTTGGGGCTGCTGAGCACCCGCCACGCCAACCAGAGCGCGCGGACAACCACGCCCGGCGGCGTCCGCCTCTACGAAACCGCCCAGTGCTTCGCCCAGAAGGCCGGGACCACCCAGACCGACGAATACCGGTCGCTGGCGATGCTCGTGGATGTGGTCTTTGAGGGCCGCAAGTCCAAGCACGACGACCTGCAGCACGCCGCGCGGACCATGCGTGGGAGCATCGACGCCATTGTGCGGACCGTCTTCGGCCCCCGGGCCCGGACAATCGTCGAGCCGTCCACCCCCGCCCACCGCGGGTATGACAAGGATGCCTACGCCACCGTGAGTGTGAAGATGGGCAAGGAAACCATCGCCTTGGGCGGCTACGGCCTGATCTCGGCCGAGGCCCTCAAGGCCCACGATCTGGAGGAGCCGCTGGTCGGGGCCGAGCTGTTCATCGACCCGCTGATCGCGGCGTACCCCCCGGCCTCGCAGGCCGAGATGCTGCCGCAGTTCCCGGGCATCGACCGCGACCTGTCGCTGATTGTGGACGAAGCGGTCCGGTGGGAAAAAATCGATGCCCAGGCCCGGGAGTTGGACCTGGATAAGTGCATCGGCTGGGAGATGATGGATATCTTCCGCGGCAAGCAGGTGGGCGAGGGCAAGAAATCCGTCACCGTGCGGCTGCACTTCCGCGATGACGATCGGACCCTGCGACACGAGGAGGTGGACCCGCAGGTGGACCACTTCGCCCAGCGGGCCAAAGAATCTCTTGGCGCATCGTTCCGCGATGCGAACCCGGGATCGGCCTGAGCCATATATGAGTGGTATTCCTCAGCGGCTCGGTGCCGCAGGCGACGGAAGACCTCAAGATCGCACACGATGCAAGCCCTTTCGTGCATGAACGACACCATATCGGCGCATATCCGCCATCTCGGGCCCGCATCCCGTATACTATGGGCGGTTGAATATCACCGAATCACCTGGTCTGTAAGGAATATGACTGGGTTATTCGGGCATCCGGCAACCCAAAGCAGGGCCGGAACACAGATCGAAAGCTAGAATAGGGCACTCAACGGAGTGCGAACTACATGGAGGATCACATGACATCGATCACCAGCCAACCCGGGATCACCACGCGCCCCAGCGCCGAGGCATCCCAGCGACCCACGCCGCGAGAACCCATGATCTGGGTCAACGGCAAGATGGTGCCCAAATCGCAGGCGACGGTGTCCGTGTTCGATCACGGCCTGCTCTACGGCGATGGGATCTTCGAGGGCATCCGCGTCTACAACGGCAAAATCTTCAAGCTCGGCCAGCACATGGATCGGCTGTACAACTGCGCCGACAAGATCTTCCTGGACATCGGTGTCTCCCGCGAAGAGATGATCGACATCCAGCGCCGCTGTGTCGAGACCAACGGCATCATCAACGGGTACATCCGGCTGGTGGTGACCCGCGGCGAGGGCTCGCTGGGCCTCAACCCGTACCAATGCCCCAAGGCGGGCGTCATCTGCATCGCCGACACCATCTCGCTCTACAAGCCCGAGATGTACGAGAAAGGTATGCGCGTGGTGCTGGCCAACCGCCCCAAGACGCCCATCGCGTGCCTGGATCCGCGCGTCAAGACGCTCAACTACCTCAACAACATCATGGCCAAGGTCGAGGCGATCCACCTGAGCAAGGAGCTGGGAATCACCAAGCCCGAAGACCAGCTCTTGGAGGTCATCATGCTCTCCACCGAGGGCAAGGTGGCCGAGGGCTCAGGCGACAACATCTTCATCATCAAGGACGGCGTCGTCTACACGCCGCCCAGCGAGGTGGGCATCCTTGAGGGCATCACCCGCCGCTTTGTCAAGAACGAGCTGTGCCCGATGCTGGGTGTCGAAGTCCAGGAGAAGGAGTTCGACTTCGCCGAGCTGCTCGACGCCGACGAGGTCTTCCTGACCGGCTCGGCCGCCGAGATGATCGCCGTTCGCGAGGTGCTCGAGCACAAGGACCTCAAGCTCACCGCCACACACACGATCTCCGCCGGCGAGGGCCCGATCACCAAGCGCCTGCGGATGAAGTTCCGCGAGGTGGTGACCTCGGACCATGTGCCCGAAGACTGACCCCTATCCCAACAACCCTGCACCATCAGCGCCCGCGAATGCGGGCGTTTTTTCATTCTCTGGCGTCGGCAGATTACGCCCGGGCGTGGAGGGCTTGGACGACTTCGGCGGCGATGTCGGCCGTGGACCGGCCCTCCGCTTCGATCCAAATGCTGCCCTCGCGGCAGCGCAGGCGTTTGAGCCAGGTGCGCTGGTTCTTGGCAAAGCGGCGGGTGTCGATCTTGATTCGTTCGACGGCCTCGTCGAGCGTGCTGCGCCCTTCAAAGTGGGCGATGAGCTGCTTGTAGCCGATGGCCTCGCGGGATTGGGGGCCGAAGGCGTCGGCATCGTGCAGGGCCCGGGCTTCTTCGACGAGCCCGGCGTCGATCATGTTCTTCACGCGCTGGTTGATGCGGGCGTTGATGGCTTCGGCGGGCCACTCCAGCCCGACGAGGACGGCCTCGGGGCGGGTGGGTTTTTCAGCATCCCATTGTGCCTGCAACTCGGTGATGGGTGTGCCGGTCTGGAGGTAGATCTCCAGGGCGCGCCGGGTGCGCCGGATGTCGGCGGCGTCGATGCGGGCGTGGGCATCCGGGTCGATCTCGGCGAGCATGGCGCGGCGGTCGGGCTGGGTCATGGCTTCCACCCGAGCCCGGATCTCCTCGCCGGGCTCGGGTGCTTGGAAGAGCCCATCGAGGAAGGCCTTGATATACAGGTTTGTGCCTCCCACCAGAACCGGGATGATCGACCGGGCCCGCAGCGATTCCACCAGCGGG
Organism: Phycisphaerales bacterium; assembly: GCA_040879395.1. Lineage (GTDB taxonomy): Bacteria > Planctomycetota > Phycisphaerae > Phycisphaerales > UBA1924 > UBA1924. Next base: position 999 of record JBBDKK010000104.1, on the reverse strand, counting down.
CCGGCGCGGGCCAGCCAGTCGTGGACCGTAAACCGGTCTTTGAGGTCCACGAAGTCGATGAGGTGATGCTCGATCTCGGCCCGCTCCTCGGAGGTGGGTTTGGCGGTACCGATGTCCAGGTGCTTGTAAATCTGGAACGCATCGGCGGTGACGATCTGCCCGGGTTCACCTTCGCCCGAGACCAAGCGGGCGAGTTCGACGCCCAGGGCGGTCTTGCCGCCGGCGGTGGGGCCGACGATGACGGGATAGGGGCGGGGTGGGGGCACGGGCGAGTGTAGAAAGGGGAGAGCCGCGCGGTGAGATGGGGGTGGCCCGACGGAGCCGTCTTCGGCTCCATAAGGGTGAGGTGCCCGAAAAACACGACTGCGCCGTAGACGGCGAGTAGTGCCCCCCTTGGGTCGTCAGGGCTTGGTCGCGGGCATGAGGCCGTACATCACGGCGAACAGGGCCCCGGCGATCACCCACAGCCGCCATTTGGGCGAGGTGGTGAGGGCCTCGAGGCGCGTGGGCGGCGTGATGTGCGTCTGGAAGGGCACCGGGTCGGGCTCGATGAACTCGATGAGGTTGATATCCCCCGGCTCACCGGCGGCGACGATGGCCTGACGCCCCTGGGGGATCATGCCCAGTTGGGACATCGCCAGCAGGTCGATGGTGTGGCGGTCGGGGGATGCGAGCTGGTTGAGGAAGGCCTGATAGCGTTCGATGCGCCGCTCGTGGGTGCGCTCGATGTGCAGGGTGTGGTCGCGCTCAACGCGGGTGTTCTGCAGGTCGGCGTGGGCGGGCAGCAGCAGCGCGGCGACGAGGATCGTCAGCCCGGAGGCGAAAATCATCCATCGCCCCAGCGCGCCGGCAAGCTCATCGAGGGATTGATCGAACCGGGATGGGACGGTGGCATCGCGCACGGGTCAAGTATCGGCCCGGGGCGGGGCGGGGCTGGAAAATGGCGGCGGGGTGCGGAATGCGTACAACGGTGCCATGGTGCCGGCGAAGCCGGGGCCA
>JBBDKK010000103.1:0-4496 GCA_040879395.1 Phycisphaerales bacterium | reverse complement strand
GTGGTGGGCGTGTGTTGCGTGATGGTCATCGCGGATTGGATGTGGAGTCTCGCCGGTCATGGTCGCTGCTCCGTGACGAGTTGGACCTCGCCGATTCCCAGGGCGCGAAGGTCATCGAGCACCGGACGGACCGCGCTGTACGGTGCGCGGCGGTCGGCGCGCACGCGGATCGGCGTGCCCGGCGCGGCCGAGAGCATGCCGGTGATCTGATTGCCCAGGCGATCGGGGTCGATGGGGCGTCCGTTGAGGGTGCTGGTGCCGTCGAGGGTCACGCCGACGACGATCGGGTCGGTCTGCTGGGAATCCTCGGCCCCAGTGCGGGTTTGTGGGAGATTGATGGCCGCGCGGCGATCGAGGGCGAGCTGGCCCACGAGCAGGTAAAACACGATCAGGACCATGACGACATCGATCATCGGCGTGACATTCACGCGGGCCGAGGAGGATTCTGGCGAGATGATCGAGCGGTTTCTCATGTGTTCACATGCCCCCTCACGCCTCTTTGGCGTCGGTGCCGGTGGGGATCATGTCCACGATCTCGCCCGCCTGGGCCATGGCGGTGTTGCAGTGCTTCTCGACGATCGAGCGATAGAGGCCGTAGATCAGCAGGCACGGCACGGCCAGCACCAGCGCGAGCATGGTGTGGAACAGGGCCTTGGAGATGCCCAGCGAGAGGTCGGTCGGCCCGGCGGCCCCGCCGGTCTGGCCCAGGCGCACGAAGGCGATGATCATGCCCCAGACCGTGCCCGCCAGACCCACCAGCGGTCCGAGTTCGCCGATGATCCGCAACAGGTCCAAGGGGCGCACCCAGCGGGCGCAGGCGTTGGACGCGGCCAGCTCGGCGGCGTCGCGCATCGCGTCCTTGCCCTTGTCCCGGGCCTTGTAGGCGGCCCGGGCGGCGACGGCGACGATCGTTTCATCGTCGCCCAGGGCCTTCTCGAACCGGCCCATGCTCCGCTGCATCAGGTGCTCGCGGAGGTTCTGGTAGACCGATTCGGGCGCGATGACGGAACGGCGGGCGTCCATGGCCACGCGGGCGATGAGCGCGACGGCGAACAGCGAGCCGAGGATCAGCGCGATCGAGAAGATATCGAACGAATCGACGAAGAGCGACCAGGCGTTGGTGGCGGTTTCAGACGGGCTGACCTGCGGGCCCGCCTGGGCGAGGGTGGGTGCGTGCATGGATACAGGGTATCACGCCCGGGCGGCGGGCGTCAGTCGCTTTGCTCGAGATCGGCCTGTTCGATCGGGCGTGAGATCACATGCTTCTCGCTGAACCAGCCGTGCAGATCGGCCAGCCGGGCCCGTTCGCTGACGAATGGCCATGTGAGACTGTCGCCGGGGACATGCTCGCCGGTGACGGGGCAGGTGGTGGCCGGGCGCGGGAGGACGGCGTCGAAGCCGGCCCGCTCCTGCCACGGCTGGGGGATCAGGAAGCGGAACCGGCGGCTGGTTTCGTCGACATGGTCGATCTCGATCGTCATGGCCCCGTCGGGGATCGCCCCGTCGATGCGCTCGGGCCACTCGATGAGGATGATCGCGCCCGAATCGATGATCTGGTCCCACCCCAGGGCATCGAGTTCCGATTCGTCGCCCAGCCGGTAGCAGTCGAGGTGGGCGATGGGAGGGTGGTGGCCGTCGTCGGCATCGTAGATGTTCATGATGACGAAGGTGGGGGAGGAGACCGCGCCCGGAGAGATGCCAAAGGCGCCGGCGAGCATCCGCACGAAGGTCGTCTTGCCCGCGCCCATCTCGCCGACAAGCCGCACGACATCGCCGGGGCGAAGGACGGCCGCGAGGTCATCGGCGATGACGCGGGTGTGTTCCAGCGATGGGGATGGCCTGGTGACCTCGATCATGCGTGATTGTTCGCAGCCGGGTGGCAAAGAACAACGCCTGTGCCACGGGTTCACCAGAGGATGCGGGTGCGGATCGATTCCTCGATCGCCTCCACACGCTCGTACAGGGCCCGGGCGTCGGAGGGGTCGGCGTCGAGGACGAGGTAGCCGATCTGCTCGTTGGTGCGGAGATACTGGGCGCTGATGTTGATGTTCATCGAGGCCGCGGCCTCGTGGATCTTGCCCAGCACGCCGGGCACATTGCGGTGGAAGTTGAGGATCCGGTGCGAGCGATCGCGCCCCTGGGGGGCGTGGGCGTGCTGGTCGGGGAGGTCGACCTCGGGGACATTGACCGATCCGGTGGTGGTGCCGCGGTTGATGAAGGCGGTGACCTTGGCGACCGCGTCGAGGCTGATGGCCTCCTGGGCCTCGATGGTCGAGCCGCCGACATGGGGGGTGAGGATGACATTGCTCAGCCCCTGCAGCGGGCTGGTGAAGGATTCCCCGCTGCGGGCCGGCTCCTCGGGGAAGACATCGACCGCCGCGCCCCCCAGGGCCCCGGACTCGATCACGGATCGAAGGGCATTGAGATCCACGATGGAGCCGCGGGCGTTGTTGAGCAGGTACGCCCCGTGCTTCATCTTCGCCAGTTGCGTTTCGCCCATCATGCCGCGGGTGATGGGGGTGTCGGGGACATGGAGCGTGACGACATCGCTGAGGTCCAGCACTTCATCGAGCGATCCCACCGGCCTGGCGTTTCCCAGCGGGAGCTTGGAGAGGATGTCGTAGAAGACGACCTTCATACCCATGGCCTCGGCGAGGATGGAGACCTGCGAGCCGATGTGGCCGTAGCCTACGATCCCCAGCGTTTTGCCGCGGACCTCGTGGCTGCCGCTGGCGCTCTTCTCCCAGCGTCCCTGGTGCAGGGCGTGGCTGCGCTCGGTGAGCTTGCGGTGCAGGGCGATGATCTCGGCGATGGTGATCTCGGCGACCGAGCGTGTGTTGGAAAACGGCGAGTTTAAGACCGCCACGCCGCGTTCGGCGGCGGCCTCCAGGTCCACCTGGTTCGTGCCCGCGCAGAAGCAGCCGATACTCAGCAGTCTTTCGCATTGCCCGAGGACCTCGGCGGTGATCTGGGTTTTGGAGCGGATGCCGACGATGTGCGCCCGCCGGATTTCCTCGATCAGCGCGTCGCCCTCAAGGGCCCCGTTGTGGGTGCGCACGCGAAAACCCGCGTTTTCCAATGCCGCGGCCCCCGCGGGGTGGGTGCCTTCGAGCAGGACGATCTCGATCTGGTCTTTGGGAAAGGATGTTTTCATTCGATGAGTTCGGACACGGGCACTTCTCGGGGATCGGGCGGTTGCTCGATGGAAACGATGTTCATGGCGATCAGCACGCCCATCACGGCCGCCAACACCAGACGGTAGTAGCCAAACGGTGCGAGTCCATGATTATTGAGAAATCCCACGAGCCAACGGATCGCCACCGCCGCCGAGAGCGTGGCCACAAGCATGCCGACGACGATCGGCGTCCAGCCCAGCAGCTCGAACATATTGGGTATGCCGGCCTCGGACGCCGCGTTGAGGTTCTTGACCAGCGAGTAGACGCACGCCCCGCCGAGCGTGGGCAGACCCAGCAGGAAGCTGAACTCCGCGGCCTGCTTGGGCTTGAGGCCGGCCATGACGCCGCCGACGATGGTCATCATCGAGCGGCTGGTGCCCGGCCACATGGCGATGGTCTGCATGAACCCGATGAAGAGGGCCTTTTTCCAGCCCATCTCCAGCAGGTCGTTCTCCGGGTTGTCGTCGGTATCGACTTTGCGGAACTTCATGCGGTCCAGGGCGATCATGAACACGCCGCCCAGGGCCAGGGCCGTCAGGACGGCGGGGGTGTTGAAGAGGTATTTCTCGATGGTGCTGTGCAGCAGCAGGCCCAGCACCGCGGCGGGGAGGAAGGCGATGATGAGGTTGATGGCGAGTTTGAGCCCGGCAGGGTCCTTGCCCAGCAGACCGCGGATCATTTTGAGCACGCTGGGAAAGTACAGCCCCAGGACCGCCAGGATGGCCCCGCCCTGGAGGACGATGTTGAAGGTATCGACGGCGGAACGCTGCGCCTCGTCCCCGCCCAGCCCCAGAAGGTCCGATACGATGATCAGATGGCCGGTCGATGAGATTGGCAGGTACTCGGTGATCCCCTCAACCACGCCCAGAACGATCGCTTGAAGGATGGTCATGGACTCTGGCGGGGGTGGTTGGATCATCGCGGGCGGCTTTCCTTGCTCTTGTTCCCACTGGTCGGCGGCGGACCATAGCGTATGCTGCCACGATGACCATCGGTTCGATGATTGAGATCCATGACCCTAGGGACCCGAGAATCGGGGTGTTTCTGAATCAAAGGGACGCGTGGCTCCGGGCCGCCCATAACCCCCTGTCGGACCATCAGATGCCGCCCGCCGACGGTGGCTTGTTCATGGCCGAGGGCGTGCTGGTGGTCGAGCATCTGCTCGATTCGGACTTTCCCGTCGAAGCGGTGCTTGTCTCCCGAGGCCGGGCGGAATCGGCGGCTGCGCTGATCGAACGCGTGCCCGCCGGGGTTCCTGTGTATGTCGCCCAGCAGCCGGTCATGGACGAGATCGTCGGTTTTCCGATCCACCGCGGGCTG
>JBBDKK010000102.1:0-4507 GCA_040879395.1 Phycisphaerales bacterium | reverse complement strand
TGGTCGCCGATCCGCAATGGAGAAGGAGTCAAGACATGAAGACCTACAGAAAGAATGCGTTTACGCTCATCGAGCTGCTCGTGGTCATCGCGATCATCGCGCTGCTCATCGGTATCCTCCTGCCGGCACTGGGCAAAGCCCGTCAGCGTGCCAACCAGCTGAAGGATTCCACCCAGATCCGCTCGCTCATGCAGGGGCTGGTCCTCTTCGCGGGGAGCAACAAGGATTATTATCCTCTTCCCAGCCGCGTTGACCGCAACGATCGGACTCTGGAAATCGGTGATGATGAGAACTCCCAGGTCAAGAACACCACGGGGAATATCTTCTCAATTCTCATTGCTCAGGGTATTGTGGAGACCAGTCTCTGCTACAGCCCCGTGGAACTCGGTGCCTATGAGGAGTATACCGAGTACCAGTACGATGCCCCTTGCGGTGGTGTCGGCGGGGATGATCCCGAGAACAACGAATCGATCTGGGACCCGAACTTTAAGGCAACCCCGCTGGACGAGGGTGCCAACAACGGCATGATGGGATCTGTGTGCAGTGAACTTGAATCTCAAGGATGGAATGATCGTCCGGGTGGATTCAGCTACGCCCACCTCCCTCCATTCGCGTTCCGTCGCCCACAGTGGTCAAACACCTTTGATGCACTCGAACCCGCGTTGGCGAACCGAGGTCCGGTTTACGAGCTCGATACATCCGGTGATGATGAAATTTGGGTTCTGTATGATGACGGCGGGGCGACCACCACGGGTACTACCCCGCTCGGTCGCAGTTCCGTGACGATCCAGATGCAAGGCAGTCGCTCAGAATGGGCAGGCAATATCGGTTTCAACGATGCACATGTTGAGTTCTTCAACCGCCCCGATCCGGAGCAGGTCGTGTGGACCTTTACCGAACTCGAGAGCGATGAGCGCACCCAGCCCGACAATGTCTTCATGAATGAAGACGATGCTGACCGCACTCTGGTGGAAGAGACGCCGAGCGAAACGGTTGAACTCGCCGGTGAGTTCAACAACCGCAACGCATATCTCACCCAGTACTACCGGGTCGAAGTGGACGCTACCAGCACCACCATCAGCCCCTACTACGACTAAATGTTAAGCGGCTGACCAATCAGCTACAGTATTCATTCAAAGCCCGCGGCCTTTCGCCGCGGGCTTTTTTTCACCAACCCGTCGCTCGCTCTTCCCATGGGACATGATGACGGGATAGGGTTCGTGCAGTGAAGACCGACGCGTCAACTGAGTTCGATCTTGCGTTCATTGAGCAGGTCGCGGAGCGCTGCGGGCTGCGCATCGACACGGATCCGCATGTCCGAGGGCTCTATGCAACCGACGCCTCGATCTATCAGGTCGCGCCGCTTGCCGTCGTCACCCCCGAACGCCTCGATCAGATCCCCGAGTTGCTCCGGTTGTGTGCGGAACACGCCGTGCCGGTCCTCCCGCGTGGAGGGGGGACGAGCCTGGCGGGGCAGTGCGTGAACCGGGCCCTGGTGGTGGATGTATCCCGCTTCTGCCACGGTCTGCTCTCGGTCGATGCCGGCGCCATGCGATGCCGGGTCGAGGCGGGCATGACGATCGATGATCTCAACGACCGGCTGCGGGACCGCGGCGTGTTCTTCGCCCCCGATCCGTCCACGGCCAGGCAGGCGAACATCGGCGGATGCATCGGAAACAACGCCGCGGGCGTGCATTCGGTGCTCTACGGCCGGACCTCGGAGAATGTTGTGGCTATTGACGCCTGCCTGGCCGACGGCCGCCGGGTGGGGTTCGGCGAGGATGCCGTTGGCGGCGATGCAACCGTGAAGGAACTCACCGCCCGGGTGGTCGATGTTGTCCGCCGCCATGCCGAACTTATCCGGGAGCGGTTCCCAAAGACAATGCGCCGCTCCAGCGGGTACCAGCTCGATGTGATCCTCGATCAACTCGAAGCCAACGGGTGGAACGAGGAAAAGGTCAGTCTGGTTCCGCTGCTCTGCGGCTCCGAGGGCACGCTGGCGCTGACGCTTGGGGCCACCCTCAAGCTGCACTCCATCCCACAGCGCAAGGGGCTGGCGGTGCTCTCGTTCGATGACCTCGATAGCGCGATCGCCGCCGTCGAACCGATCCTGACGCTGCAACCGGCGGCGGTGGAACTGCTCGATGACCTGATCATGGACCTGGCCCGGGGGAATAAGGAGTGCGCCCGCTATGTGGATGTGCTTCCCGACGCCGGGGCCGCGGCGGTGCTGTTCGTGGAGTTTTTCGGCGATGACGATGAGTGGATCGCCGCTTCCTTCGAGGCCCTGCGAGCGTTGCTGCCCGGCTGCCCGGTCCGATGCTACACGGACTCTACGGAGATGGCCAAGGCCTGGAAGCTGCGCAAGTCCGGTGAGCCACTGCTCCACGCCATCGAGGGCAGCCGCAAACCGCTGGGGTTTGTTGAGGACAACGCCGTCCCCGTCGTGCGGCTGGGTGAGTTCGTCAAGCGCTTCCGTTCGATCGTCGAGGACGAGGACACCATCGCCTCGTACTACGCACACGCCTCGGTGGGGGTGCTGCATGTGCGTCCGCTGCTGGATCTGCGGGACCCCGACGACGAGCGGGCGATGCACCGGATCGCCGCCCGGGTCGCCGACCTGGCCCTGGAACTCGGGGGCGTACCGTCGGGCGAGCACGGCGACGGCCGGGCCCGCGGCCCGTTCATCGAGCAGTGTTTCGGCCCAGAACTGCTGGGGGCATTCCGCGAGATCAAGGCCATCTTCGACCCACAGAACCTGCTAAACCCGGGCAACATCGTCGAACCCGGGCAGTTGGAGTCGATCAGCGAGCACACCCGCATCCGTCCCGAGCAGCGCCCCGTGCGGGTGGATGCATTGCCGACCTACTACCAATACAAGCCCGAGCACGGATTTGCCCACGCCATCGAGCTGTGCAACGGCGCGGGCGTGTGCAGGCGCAAGGAGGGCGGCGTCATGTGCCCCTCCTACCAGGTGACGCTCGACGAGCGGCACTCAACGCGGGGGCGCGGCAACGCCCTGCGGCTTGCGATCACGGGGCAGATCGACCTTTCTTCCGAGCCCACTGGCGAGGCCGCGCTCAACCACCGGCAGACCGAGGAGACGCTCGACCTGTGCCTGAGCTGCAAGGGCTGCAAGAGCGAGTGCCCCAGCTCGGTGGATATCGCCAAGCTCAAGAGCGAGTATCTTGCCCAGGGCTACCGGCAGTCCGGCCGAATCCCCGCAAGGGTCCGGGTGATGAGCAACATCCATCGCCTCAACACGCTCGGAGCCAGGATGCCGGCGGTGAGCAACGCGATGCAGCGGTTCGCCCCGGTGCGGGCGCTGATCAACCGGGCCATGGGCGTGCACCCCGAGCGGTCGCTGCCGAAGTTCGCCAAGCCCGTCCGGCCACGCCCGATCCCGGGGAACGATCGGCCCAAGGTGGTGCTGCTCAGCGATACCTTCACGACGCACAATGAGCCTCGGATCGCCCATGCCGCGGTGGCGGTCCTGGAAGAGCTGGGCTACGCGGTGGGGATCGAGACAATCTCGGATCTGGGCCGCGCGGCCATCTCGGTGGGCAACCTGGGCCACGCGATCGAGGATGCCCGCCGCACGCTCGATCGTCTGGAAGACCTGATCAACGATGAGGGTGTTCGTGGGCTGCTGATCCCCGAGCCCTCCTGCCTGTCGGCGATCACGGACGACTGGGCGGATCTGAAGCTCGATCGCGATCCGGACCTGATCCAGAAGCTCATCGCCAAGGCGGCCCTGCCCGAAACCTTTATCGACGCGTTCTGGGACCGGCACCCGATCCGTCCCGAGGTGCGTTCGATGCCCGAAAGCATCATGCTGCACGGCCATTGCCACCAAAAAGCACTATGGGGGGATTCGACCTCATCGGCAATTTTCGAGCGGCTCTGCCCGGGGCGTGTTCGTGTGCTGCCCACCGGCTGTTGCGGGATGGCCGGATCATTCGGCTACGCCGCACATCGGTATGAGCTGTCGTTGAAGATCGGCGAGCAGGTGCTGTTCCCGGCGGTCCGGTCGGCGCAAGAGGGCGAGATCATCGTTGCGCCGGGGACCTCGTGCCGGCACCAGATATTCGATGGGACCGGACGCAAGGCGCTACACCCGATCGAGGCGCTGGCGGTGATTCTGGGTTGCGGTGATGCCTAGGCCGGGGAACTGACGGTCCGGGCGATGGCCTCGATCAGTTCCGCGGCCAGCAGCCAGTGTGTTCCAGTGGCGGTGCCCTCGATTACGATGCGGTGAGCGCACACGGGGACGAGCAGGGCTTGGACATCGTCGGGCTGGACAAAGTCCCGTCCGTCCATCCATGCCCATGCCCGGGACGCCTGGGCCAGAGCCAGCGATCCTCGTGGAGATAGGCCGACCATGATTTCGTTGGAATCGCGTGAGGCGCGGGCGATATCCACGATGTATTTTCGCACGGGTTCGCTCATGTGGACCTCGTCGACGCGCGCCTGCATCTCGATGACATCGTCGGCGTGCAGGACGGGC
>JBBDKK010000101.1:0-4574 GCA_040879395.1 Phycisphaerales bacterium | reverse complement strand
CCGGGCAGGAAACGCGTGTGGGAGGTGGAGATCACATGGCCGATAAAGAAGTTGTCAACCAGTTCAAGATCATGGCCGCGGGTGGTCAGGCGACGCCTGCACCGCCACTGGGTCCGGTTCTTGGTGCCAAGGGTGTGAACCCGGGGCAGTTTATTCAGCAGTTCAATGCGGCGACTTCGCAGCTCAACGGCAAGGTTGTCGGCTGCATTGTGACCGTGTACAGCGATCGTTCCTTCGAGTTCGAGATCAAGTCCTCGCCCGCGAGCGTGCTGATCAAGGAGGCCGCGGGTGTCCAGAAGGGCTCTGGCGAGCCCAACAAGACCAAGGTCGGCAAGATCACGAAGGAGCAGTGCAGGCGGATCGCTGAGGAGAAGCGTGCGGACCTGAACTCGGGCGATCTGGATGCCGGCGCGTTGATTATCGCTGGCACGGCTCGTTCGATGGGCATCGAGGTGGAGGGCTGATGATGGCACAGAGTAAAAGAGCCAAAGAGAACGCGAAGCTCGCCCCCCGTGAAGCCCTCGAGGCCAACGAGGCGTTCGCCGCGCTCAAGAAGTTTGTTCCCACCAAGTTTGACCAGGCGGTGGAGATCTGCATGCACCTGGGCGTCGATGTGAAGCACGCGGACCAGATGGTCCGTGGGTCTGTGTCGTTGCCCAAGGGCATCGGCAAGGCCAAGCGGGTCATCGCGTTCTGCGCATCCGATCAGGTCGCGGCTGCCAAGGCGGCCGGCGCGGTCGAGGCGGGCGGCGAGGACCTGATGCAGAAGGTCGACGGCGGCTGGTTTGACTTCGATGTGGCCGTGGCGTCTCCCGACATGATGCGGGTGATCTCCAAGCTGGGGCGCGTGCTGGGTCCCAAGGGGCTTATGCCCTCGCCCAAGAACGGCACGGTGACGAACAAGGTCGCCGAGGCGGTTGGCGAGTTCGCGGCGGGCAAGGTGGAGTATCGGGCGGATAAGGGTGGGAATGTGCACGCGGTGATCGGCCGCATGAGCTTCCCCGAGGGCGATCTTCTGGAGAACTACAACCACTTCGTTCAGACGATCGAGAAGGCGCGTCCTTCTGCGGTCCGGGGCGATTATGTGCGGCGTATCACGGTCAGCGGGACCATGACGCCGGGCGTGCAGATCAAGACCGCGGTCGCGGCGGAATAAGGAGGGTCATCGATGAGTAAGCCCGTCAAAGAAATGATGATCCGTGAATACCGCGAGATGCTCGGCGAGCACGAGGACGCGCTGGCCATCGGCCTGCGCGGCATCGCGTCCAACGACACCAACGCGATCCGCATGGGTCTGGCGAAGAAGGAAATCCGCGTCACCGTGGTGCGCAACAAGCTCTTTGGGCAGGCCTTCGGCGAGACCGAGCTGGCCCCGCTCAAGGATGTGCTCGAGGGCAGCAGCGCGCTGGCCTACGGCGCCGAGTCGGTGGTCGAGGTGGCCCGCGAGATCGTGGGCCTGCTCAAGAAGTTCCCCGACATCGAACTCAAGGGGGCGGTCCTCGACGGCATGCTCTTCACGGGCGATGCCGGCGTCAAGGAGCTGAGCAAGTACCCGACCCGCGACGAGGCGATCGCACAGGATGTGACGCTGATCCTCGGCCCCGGGCGCAAGCTCGTGGGTGCGATCAAGGGCCCCGGATCGGGCCTGGCCGGGATCATCAAGGCGATCGAAGAGAAGCTGGAGAAGGGCGAAGAGATCGCCAAGGTCTGAGCCCCGGGATCACTCGGGATCACAAGATACATTTCCCCGGCCCCCGGCCGGGAGCGTAAAGACAACCCGTTGTCACCTGACTGGCCCTATCAGTTTCCGGAATCAACGCCGGATGGGTTAAAGAGCCGAGCGGTTCGGCCCCTCTCGGGTGAGCGAGTATGAGCACAGAGCCGCGGGGCCCGTGCGTGAGACATGAAGGAGTTGGGCGATGTCCGACGAAGCAACCAAGACTTTTGACGCGAAGATCAGCAAACTGGGCGACGAGCTTTCGGGGCTGACTCTGAAGGAAGCCGTCGACCTGGGCGATTACATGAAGGAAACCTACGGCATCGAAGCCGCGGCCGGCGGCGGCGTGATGATGGCGGCCGCCCCCAGCGGCGACGAGGGCGGCGCTCCGGCGGCCAAGAGCACCTTCGATGTGATCATCAAAAGCCCCGGCGGCAACAAGATCCAGGTGATCAAGGCGATCCGCGAGATCACCGGCCTGGGCCTGAAGGAAGCCAAGGCGCTGGCGGAAGAAGCCGGCGGCAAGGTGAAGGAAGGCGTGAGCAAGGACGAGGCCGAAGAGGTCAAGACCAAGCTCGAAGAGACCGGTGCCGAGGTCGAACTGGCCTGATCGCTGCTTGTTTGCCCCACGCCGGGAACTTTCGGGCTCCCGGGTGTGTACAAGGTATATATAAAGGATCGTTCCGCAGAGATGCGGGGCGATCGGTTGGCTCGGAACGGGTGTGGTGCCCGGATCCGGGGGGATTCAGATCAGCGTAAAAGTCCGATCGTTCGGGTTCGCCCGGTATTTTGCTGGGACGATGTTCGGTCGGTGGTGATTACAGTTATAGTCGTCGGTTGTTGTGGTGTCGGAGATCGATTGGGCCCAAATGCTTCGGTTGATCATGCTCAGGAACACCCGGTCAGCGGATTCCTCCCGATTTGGGAGCAAATTCAATGCCGGGTGGCTTTGTTGCGCCGGGAGGGCTAGGATATTCATCCGGTCTTCTTGGTTGGCAGCGGCATACTGGGCGGTATGAGCACAACACACAACTGACATTTTTCACAACCCGGGCAACGAGTGCTCAAGGGCTGTGAATAGAACCATCACGAGGTGCTTGGATGGCAGCGACCAAAGTGCGCGATATGGAGCGTACCCGCAGCGTTCGGAGTTTCGCCAAGCGAGGCGACGCGACGAAGATCCCCGATCTCTGGCAGGTTCAGGAGGCCGCGTACGAGCGGTTCCTGCAGGTCGAGAAGAACCCCGATGAACGGGACCCCGAACTGGGTCTCGAGTCATTGCTGCGCGAGATCTTCCCCATTGAATCGTACGATGAGACGATGTCTCTTGAATATGTGAGTTATTTGCTTGAGCAGCCGCGGTACACCGCGGACGAATGCCGCGAGCTGCGACTCACCTACGGGCTGCCCTTCCGCCTGCGTCTGCGCCTCAAGCGCGAGACCCACGGCGACCTGCCCGAAGAGGACATTTACCTCGGCGAGTTCCCCGTCCTGATGGGCGGCGGCGAGTACATCGTCAACGGCGCCGAGCGCGTCATCGTCAGCCAGCTCCACCGCTCGCCGGGCGTCGATTTCTCGATCGTCTCCAGCGAGGGCGACCGCCCGCTGCACAGCGCGCGGATTATCCCCGAACGCGGCTCGTGGATCGAGCTGGAGGTGACCAAGAAGGATGTGCTGGCGATGCGCATCGACCAGAGCACCAAGCTCACCGCCACCACCTTCCTGCGCTGCCTCGACGAGTCGGTCGCAAGCACCGACGCGATCATCAGTCTGTTCTACGAGGTCGCCGAGATCAAGGCCAAGGATGTCCACCCCGAGGACTGGGCCGCGGCGTCGATCATCGACACCGAATCCGGCGAGGAACTCGTGTGCGTGGGCTGCCAGGTCGGCGAGGAAGCCGCCGAGGCGATCCGCAACTCGGCGCTCAAGACCATCAAGGTGGTGCAGAACCCCAGCGACTCGCTGATCCTCAACACCATCGCCGAGGAGAAGCTCGATCAGTTCGATGATGTCCCCCATGTCGAGAGCGATTACGACCGGGCGATGCTCAAGGTGTACTCGCGTCTCCGTCCCGGCAACCCGCCGCAAGTCGACAAGGCCAAGCAGCTCTTCCACGAGAAGTTCTTCGACGATAACCGCTACCGCCTGGGCAAGGTGGGGCGTTTCCGCATCAATCGCAAGTTTGATATGGACATCGCGCCCGACCAGCTCTTCCTGCTGGGGATCGACTTCCTCAAGGTCGTGCAGTACATGCTCGATCTCCGCAGCAACCGCATCGACCCCGAGACCGAGCGCCCGGTTGCGTTCATCGACGACATCGACCACCTGGGCAACCGCCGCCTGCGCACGCTCGACGAGTTGGCGGTCGAGGAGGTTCGCAAGGGCCTCTTGAAGCTCCGCCGCACCGTCCAGGAGCGCATGAGCGTCAAGGACCCCGAGGAGGTCGCCAAAATCGCCGATCTGGTCAACAGCAAGTCGATCAGCAGCGCGATCGATTTCTTCTTCGGCCGCAGCGAGCTTTCTCAGGTCGTTGACCAGACCAACCCGCTCTCGACGCTGGTGCACGAGCGCCGGCTCTCGGCCCTGGGCCCGGGCGGGCTCAACCGCAAGCGTGCGGGCTTTGAGGTCCGAGATGTGCACACCTCGCACTACGGCCGTGTGTGCCCCATCGAGACGCCCGAAGGCACGAACATCGGGCTCATCTGCTCGCTGGGCATCTACTCCACGGTTGATGAGTACGGCTTCCTCCGCACGCCCTACCGGGTGGTGGAGAACGGCAATGTGACCAAGAAGGTCGTCAACCTGCGCGCCGACGAGGAGATCCGCACGGTGCTCGCGCCGGCCGATGCGCTCGATG
>JBBDKK010000100.1:0-4580 GCA_040879395.1 Phycisphaerales bacterium | reverse complement strand
CCCCCGCCGGGACGCCCGACCCGCCGCCCCGGCGGAGGGATGGACGCCCGGCTCCTGGCTGAGCAATACGCACGCCGCCGACTCGCAGTTCAGTTATCCGGACGACCACGCCCTCGCCGCTGCCTGCGGCCGGCTTGCCCAACTGCCCCCGCTGGTCACAAGCTGGGAGATCGAGAAACTCCGCGACCAGATCGCCCAGGCCCAGCAGGGCAAGCGTTTCATCCTCCAGGGCGGCGACTGCGCCGAGATGCTGGACATGTGCCGCTCAGAGCCCATCGCCAACAAGCTCAAGATCCTCCTGCAGATGTCGCTGGTGCTGATCCACGGCCTCCGCAAGCCCGTCACCCGCGTGGGACGATTCGCCGGGCAGTATGCCAAGCCCCGCTCCTCGCCCACCGAAACACGCGATATCGACGGCTCAACGCACACCCTGCCCAGTTATTTCGGCGATCTGGTCAACCGTATCGACTTCGACGAGGCGGCGCGGACACCCGACCCAATGCTCATGGTCGAGGGCTACAAGCACGCGGCCATGACGCTCAACTTCATCCGCTCGCTCCTCGACGGCGGATTCGCCGACCTGCACCACCCCGAGTACTGGGACCTCTCCTTCTTCCACAACGCTTCGGTCACGCCCCAGCGCCGGGCCCAGTACCTCAACATGTCGCGCACGCTGGCCGACGGGCTCTCGTTCATGGAGAACCTGGGCGAACAGCGGGTGGAGGACTCCTCTCGGGTGGACTTCTACACCTCCCACGAGGGCCTGAATCTCCATTATGAGCAGGCCCAGACCCGCACCGTCCCACGCCGGACCGGGTTTTATGACCTCTCGACCCACCTGCCGTGGATCGGCGAACGCAACCGCCAGCTCGGCGGCCCCCACATCGAGTTCTTCCGCGGCATCAGCAACCCGGTGGGCGTGAAGGTCGGCCCGAGCATGAAGCCCGGTGAGCTGATCGAACTGATCGACGCCCTCAACCCCGGGAATACCCCGGGCAAGCTGGTGCTGATCGCCCGGATGGGCGCGGGGAAAGTGGCCGCGGGGCTGCCCCCGCTGCTCGAAAAGGTGCAGCAAGAGGGACGGACGGTCCTGTGGATGGTCGATCCCATGCACGGCAACGGCACGACCACGGCCAGCGGCATCAAAACCCGCAACTTTGACGACATCCTTAGCGAACTCGAATCCACCGTCGACGCCCACAACCAAGCCGGGACCATCCTCGGCGGCGTCCACTTCGAACTCACCGGCGAAGATGTCACCGAATGCATCGGCGGCGGCAGCGGCATCACCGAGGACGACCTGAGCCGCAACTATGTCTCACTCTGCGATCCGCGCCTCAACTACCAGCAGTCGCTGGAACTGGCGTTCCTGCTGTCGCAGAAGATGGGTGAGCTGTAACGATCAGGGTGCCACGGTTTGATCCGCCGCAGGCGGACAAGCCGTGCGCTAAGGACCGACATGGGCGTACTTTGCGAGATCGCATGTTTAGAGGTCGGCGTCCATCACTTGGTCACGGTAGTTCTCCCACTGCCCGAAAGCAGCTCCTATCCGCTTGAATAGCGCATCGGCGGTATCCGCAAGTTCAGTCTCCGGCCACCGGGACTCGACTTTCGCCTTCGTCTCTTCGCTGGTCGCGAGAATAATCAGCGGATCGGCGACTACATGCATGACCAGGTTACCGCGGTTGGCAATATCGAAGATCATCTCTGCGACGGGCGGAGTAAGCGATCGCATTTCGAGCGAGCCGCTTGAGCAGTCTCCATCGCTGTTTAGTTCGTCGAAGTAAGCGACGATCTCCGTTCCGTCGCCCGCTTTGAGCACCACCGCATCGAACTCGTCAGGTGCTGTACCTCTTTCACGGAACAGGGAGAGCACCGCAGAGCATTCTTCGGGCTTCATCGTTTCCCCGACCGGCTGGTCGTATTCCTCGCCGGTGAACGGGTGCTTCACCTTCTCGGTCTTGTGGCTCAGGTTACTCGTCTGCAGGTAGATGTCGAAACTCATGATGCCCCTTTCCTGTTTGAAAAGGCAGTATAACAGGATTTACCCTGACGGTGCATTCGGGATTCAGGCTACTCGGGCTTCAGTTCAAGGGTGAATCTATTGTTGGATTCTGCTGCCAGGGATGATCTCGCAGAAGCCGCCGGGTATCCCCGAGCAGCAGCCATGCCGCCAAGGCTTCATCGCCCTTGGTCGTGATGCCGCATTCGGGGCAGGTATGCAGCCTCGGCTGGTCATGGAGATCGTGCAGAGGGTAGAGGCACGCGGGGCAGGGCAGGTGGCGGTCTTGACGGATGACGCGTTTGACGGCCCAAACGGGCCGGAGGCAAACGGTAAGGCCGTAGGCGACGCAGGGGAATCCGATCGCCATGAGGAGTAGTCCCATTGACGAGTGATGCAGGCCGTAGAAGAACGAAGCGATCAGGCACACGCATCCAAAGCCGCCGATGAATACATGGAGAAGAAACGGCCGGAGCAGCGCCCGCGGGCGACCGCGTACATATGGGCGCGGCGGTGCGTCAGCCATGCCCCAGCACCCGCACATACCGCCCGTACATCGCCTCCAGCGCCGAGGGGATCACCCGGATTCCCCCCACGGTGGTGATGAAGTTCGTGTCGCCAGCCCAGCGGGGGATGACATGGACATGCAGGTGGCCGGGGACGCCCGCGCCGCCCGCGCGGCCTTGATTTATGCCGAGGTTCAGGCCCTGGGGCTCAAGGGCAAGCTCGGCCAGGGCGGCGGCCCGGTCGACCAGCTCCCACAGGCGGGCACGCTGGGACGGCTCGTAGTCGGTCAGCGCCGGGCGGGCCTCGCCCAAGGCGATCAGCAGGTGGCCGTTGGCGTAGGGATACTTGTTGAGCAGGATCATGCCGTGGTCGGTGCGCACTATGACATGGTGCTCGGCATCGCGCTCCGGGGCGTTCCAGTAGTCCAGCAAGAAACTGGGGCCCAGGGGGGGGGAAGGGTTATCGGACGAAGTAGACAGGTCGTCGTCGTGGATGGATTCGAGGTACGGCAGCCGCCACGGGGCCCAGATCGCATCCGGCCCAAACGCTACAGGTCCACCCTCGCCCTTGTCGGTTCCCATAAACCAGTGTAGCACGCCCCCGCCCCGGTCGATCCTGATACGGAACCCAACGCCCGCCCGGGAGGCCCCTTGTGCACACGCTCATCGTCGAAGACATCATGAGTCACCCCGTCGAAACCGTTTCGATGGACCACTCGGTGGACACGATCAAGAAGATTTTCGAGAGTTCCAACTACCACCATCTGATCGTCGCCGGCGAGCAGGGACGCTGCATGGGTGTGATCTCGGATCGAGACCTGCTCAAGAACATCTCGCCTTTTCTGAACAAGCCCGGCGAGCGTACGGCGGACATCGCATGCCTTCAGCGCCGGGCCCATCAGATCATGTCCCGCCAGCTCGTGGCGGTCCGGCGGAATACCTCGCTGCGGGCCGCGGCCCGGGTGATGCTCGACCACCGGATCTCCTGCCTGCCCGTGGTGGACGCCCAGAAGAAGTGCATCGGGATCATCACCGTCCGCGACATCGTCGCCTGGGCGGTTCTGGCGCTGGAAATGCATGTCGATGAGCCGCTGGACGACCTGCCCGATATCGGCGGCGAACCCCGATCCGCGGCCTGATCACGCCCCGCCGGGACCCCCGCCCGGACCTTGGCCAGAACCGCCCCCCCCGGGCTCCCCGGGCTCCTCACGGATCTCAACCTCGTCGATCGTCGTCCGTCTCAGGACGATTTTTTTGCCGTCGATCGAGCCCTCGGCCTCGGTGGTCTCGTGGCCAACGACCCGGCTGCGGGGCTCGGAATCGGGTTCGGTGGGCACAGGTTTGGTGGAAGCACCCCAAAGATGGCCGAGGAACCGCCCTACAGCGCGAGAGATCGTGATATCCTTGTCGTCCTTGCTCACAGCACGATCATACGCGAGCCGCGCTATGCCCAGCAAACCACCACCGCTCTCTTCCCAGCTTGAACGCACCCGCTGCGCCTGGGCGACATCCCCGGCCATGATCGCGTACCACGATGAGGAATGGGGCGTGCCCAGCCGCGATGAGCATCATCTATACGAGATGCTCACCTTGGAGGGGGCCCAGGCGGGGCTGAGCTGGGAGACCATCCTCAACAAGCGCGCCGGCTACCGCCGACTCTTCAAAGACTTTGACCCGGCCCGGGTCGCCCGGTTCACCCAGGCGGACATCGAACGCCTTATGCTCGATCCGGCCATCGTTCGCAACCGGCTCAAAGTCGATTCCACGGTCAGCAACGCCAAGGCCGTCCTCAAACTCCACGAAGCGGGGGCCACGCTCGGGGAAACGGTCTGGTCCGTGGTCGGCGGCATACGGATCGTCAACCGCTACGACTCGCCCGGGGACCTGCCCGCCCAGTCCGCCGAATCCATGGCCCTGAGCAAGCTCCTCAAATCCCGCGGCTTCCGCTTCGTCGGGCCCACGACCATGTACGCCTTCATGCAGGCCGTGGGGATGGTCAATGACCACGCGGTTGATTGCTTCCGGCACGATCAGGTTTAAACCCGGTGGCACAGGCGTCTCGCCTGTGCATT
>JBBDKK010000099.1:0-4582 GCA_040879395.1 Phycisphaerales bacterium | reverse complement strand
GGCCATCCGCGCCAGCGAGCACCCCATTGAGCCCGCATCCCTGCGATTCGTCACCCCCGACTACATCACCGATTCACCCGTCGATGATAAACCGGCCGAATCCCCATCCTCACCGGAACCCGTACAGGCCGACGGCGATGAATCGCACACACAGAGCGAACCCGAATCCGTTCCCACAACCGGGGCGGAATCCGACCCAGAACCGGCGGCCGACCCAAACCCCACCCCGGGCGTGACGGTCGTCATCACCAATGAGGGCTTCGAGCACCGGGCCCAGGCCGCCTTCGACGATGAATCCCCCATCCACCGCTCCGTCATCATGGGCGATGATGGCGACCGGGCCGCGTCACCCTCGCCCTCGGATCAGTCCCCCCGCCCCGCCCATTTCGCCGGTCCCCATGACGACCAGCCGCTGGCGGCGGCGATGCTCGCCGGGCGTCCGATCATGGATGCCGCCCTCGAACGCATCAACACCCGCCTCGGTCGAGACGATATCTGTTTCGTTCAGGGCGAAGATCCTCGGGCCGCCCACGGCGTCCCGGTCACGGTCGCCGATCAGGTCGCGGGCACGCTGGTTTGCGACGACCCCGCGTGGATCCGCGGCGGCGGGCGCGCCGTGCTGGGCCACCAGGCCCGGTGGCTCTCCACCTGGATCCGCCTCGAGAAGCAGCAGGCCGAACTGCGACGCTGCGCCTTCACCGACACCCTCACCGGCGCATGGAACCGGCGATACTTCACCCGCTTCCTCGACGCCGCCATCGAGCAGTCCCGGGCGGCCCGCCAGCCGCTGTCGGTCATGCTCTTCGACATCGACGAGTTCAAGCACTACAACGATGCCTACGGCCACGCCGCGGGCGACGACATCCTCGTCGAGACCGTCCGGCTGCTCAAATCCGTCATCCGCCCCTCCGACCGCGTCTGCCGGGTCGGCGGCGACGAGTTCGTGGTGATCTTCTACGAGCCCGCCGGACCACGCGGCCCCGACAGCAAGCCCCTGGAATCGGTATACCAGATCGCCTGCCGTTTCCAGAAGCAGATTTGCCAGCACCGCTTCCCCAAGCTCGGCACCGAGGCGCTGGGCACGCTGACCGTCAGCGGCGGGCTCGCCAGCTTCCCCTGGGACGGCCACGATGCCGATTCGCTTCTGGAAAAGGCCGATCAGCTCGCCATGGAATCCAAACGACAGGGCAAGAACGCCATCACCCTCGGCCCCGGCGCCGAATCGGTGTGCCACACCAAGCGTTGAGCCCCTACGCCCAGACCGCACGGGATACCCTCTGAGCATGCTCACCACCCGACCGATAGTCGACCTGATCGCGATCGACCTCGACGGCACCCTCCTGGGCCGGGATCACACGGTTTCAAAGGAGAATATCGACGCCATCGCCCGCGCCCGCGATGCGGGCGTGACCGTCCTGGTGTGCACCGGCCGCGGATTGGGCGAGTGCATCGCCACCATGCGCGCCATCGACCAGCGCGACCCGGTGATGGTCGCCGGCGGCTCAATCATCGCCGACCCGGTCAGCGGCAGGACGCTCCACCGCTTCACGATGTGCGACAAGATCGTCAAGGCTGCAACCGACCTCTTCCACGAGGTCTCCTGCCCGGCCCTGGTCATGAAGGACCCGTGCGAGATCGGCTACGACTACCTTGTCCTGCATTCCGAGCACGAGCACCCCGTCCACCCCATCACCCAGTGGTGGTTCGAGGACCACAAGCTCGGCGTCAACTACGCCCACCATGTCCAGCACGATCAGCACCCCCAGCACACCGTGCGGGTAGGCATGTGCGCCCCCAGCTCTGTCAGCAACCCCGTTTCCCGCAAGATCCGCGAGCTGATGGGCGACGAGGCATGGCTCTATGACTTTCCCTGCGTGACGCCCGACGAGCACACCGGCGAGGTGGTCCACATCCTCGAACTCTTCGCCGCCCGCATCAACAAATGGGCGGCCATCGAGTGGTACCTCAAGGACCACGATATCGACCCCCAGCGCATCGCCGCCATCGGCGACCAGGTCAACGATGTGCCGATGATGGAGAACGCGGGCATCGGCATCGCCATGGGCAACGCCATCGACGCCGTCAAGGAACACGCCGGGTACGCCACCGCCGACAACCACAACCACGGCGTGGCACGCGCCATCGACGCGATCCTCGCCGGCGACCTCTCGCCGCTGAAAGTCTGAACCCCCCATGCAGACGCTCACGCAAATCCGGGAACTGCTTGAGCGTGCCGGGCATCCTCCCAAAAAAGCCCTCGGCCAGAACTTCCTGATCGACCACAACCTCATCCGCAAGCTCGTCGACGAGTCCGGCGTGGGGCCCGGAGACACCGTCCTTGAGGTCGGTCCCGGCACCGGTGCACTCAGCGTCGAGCTATTGGAACGCGGCTGCCGCCTGATCGCCTGCGAACTCGACGCGGCCCTGGTGCGGGTCCTCGCAGAGACCCTCGGCACCGAGTATCCCGACCGGCTGAAACTGATCGAGGGCGACTGCCTGCGAAACAAGCGGGATATCCACCCCGAGGTGCTCGCACGGCTTGGAGATCGGCCCTTCACCCTCGTGGCCAACCTGCCCTACCACGCCGCCACCCCGCTGATGATGGCCCTGATGACCCGCCATCCCAACTGCACCGGGATGTACACCACCATCCAGAACGAGGTGGTCGAACGCTTCGCCGCCGGACCCGGCACCAAGGCCTACGGCACCATCGGCGTCGTCGCCCAGCGCCTGGGCGCGGTGGGGACCATCGCCAAGCTCTCCCCCGCCTGTTTCTGGCCCCAGCCCGGGGTCGGCAGCGCCATGATGCGCTGGGTCCGCGATCCCGATCGCCCCATCGACCCCGACTGGTGGGTGACCATGGCCCGGCTCACCCAGACGCTCTTCCAGTCCCGGCGCAAAAAGCTCTCCGGCAGCGTCAAAGCCCTCGCCGCCGGGCCGATCCATTGGCCTCAGGGCGTCAGCCCCGACCACCGCATCGACGCGATCGACCCAGAACACATCGAGGCCTTGTGCCGAGCGATCGAGCAAGCCGATGGTGTTCTCAGCGAAGAAAGCGGCAAGAAGGGGTGAAACCGGGCGTCCTCCGGCCCACGCCGCACGACGCGGTGCATTAAGATGAAGCAGGAGCAGCAGGACAGAAAGGACCGCCAATCGAATGCCTGAGTTCGAGGGACAATCGCTGGCCAGCGCGCTCGATCCGCAGCTCCACCAGGCCTGCCGCGGGCATCTGGGCAAGATCTCCTGGTTCAAGGCCGATTGGCAGCACGGGGGCGCGGGGACCGGATTCTCGACATGGCGGGTCAACGGCAGCGACGGCAAGGGCCGCGATATCCCCTGCGTGGTCAAGCTCCCCATCGGGTACACCGAATACTTCTGGACCAAGCGTCTGGGTCTTGTGCACACAGCGGACTGGGATGAACCCCGATCGCTGACCCTGCCCACACCCCGCGTGCTGGCCGCGGGCTTCGAGCTTGAGGGCTACGACCTGGCCTGGATCGTCATGGAACGCTTCGCCAACCCGCCCATCGCGCTGGAACTCAGCAAATCGTCGCTCTGGGAGATGTTCGAGGCCGCCGCCGAGTTCCACGCCGGGGCGATTCTCGAGCGCCCCATCGAGCCCGAACGCGTCCGGCCGCCCCAGGATTGGGCCGCACTGCTCGAAACCGGGCTGTCCGCGTTGCAGGAGAACAAGGTCGAGGATTCCCAGCGGTGGATCAACGCCCTGGAGCGGATCGGCGGCTGCCTGGACGATCTGGGCCGCCGATGGAATGAGCGGGAGATCGATACCTGGTGCCATCACGACCTGCACCCTCACAACGCCATGCGTCGCATGACCGATGATCCTAAAACTCATGGGCACTGCGCCCTGATCGACCTGGCGATGGTCGCTCCCGGCTCCTGGATCGAGGATGCGCTGTATATGGAACGCCTCTTCTGGGGGCGGGAGGACCAGCTCTGCGGGATCGACCCGTTGGCCACACTGGCTTCGACACGCGCCGCGATCGGGCTGCCCGCCGACGAGGAGGCGATGGCCCTGGCGGATGTCCGGCGGGTGCTGATGGCGGCCTCGGCACCGGCTTTTTTGCGAACAGAGGGCGACCCTGTGTACTTGAAAGCCGCTTTAGGCGTACTTGAGCGACTTTTGCCGGGGTTTATCGGGTAAGATAGCCCAGCATCGCGGCGATGGATCGTCGTATGCTTCGCCACACTGACCGGGGACCGAGAGGGTCACTCGGCGAACTTTTGAGAAAGGGAGTGCCCATATGGATCTGCTCGAACAACTCCAGCAACTCGCTGAATCCTGCCGCGAAGACTACAACAAGGCCAAGGGGGGCAATAAGGCCGCCGGCACCCGCGTGCGTAAATCCATGCAGGATGTCAAAAACCTGGCGCAGGAAATCCGCAAAGAGATGCTCGGTACGCGTGAGGGCGACAGCTGATCGGCGGCATACCCTATCTAAACTCCGAAAATCTTCACCCGTCGAACGCTCTTGTTCAGGAGTTCACTTCTCATGCCCGCTCCGCCAAGCTCACCATCCCAGCCGACCACCGGTCCCAGACCGACCAACGGGGACCGTGC
>JBBDKK010000098.1:0-4584 GCA_040879395.1 Phycisphaerales bacterium | reverse complement strand
GGAATGGGACGCACCCCTTCTCGCCAGCCTCAGGAGACCCGCCATGACAGACGCGACAACCAGTCATCACACCGCACGCACACATCCAGGCCGCGCACCGCAGATCGTGATCGCCGCCCTCGCCCTCACGCTGATGGCCGGCACGCTCACAGCCGGCGGCCATGCCCAGCCGTCCACCGCCGATCCGGTGATCCGGGAACGGCCCGCGGTTGACTGGATCCTGCCCCAACGCCCCAACCAACCCGGCGTGATCACATGGGTCAAGGCGGTGGATGTTGATGTCCGCCTCACCGATGCACTCGCGACGACGGAGATGAAGCTGACGGTGGAAAACCACGGCAGCAGCACCACGCAGGCGCAGCTGATCCTGCCGGTCCCCGAGGGCGCGACCATCCGCACCTTCGGGATCGACGGCATCGGCGACGAGCCGACGGCCCAACTGCTGCCGCGTGAGGAGGCCACGCGCCGGTACCACGAAATCGTTCGGAGCATGGTGGACCCGGGGCTGCTCGAGTTTGTGGGGCACGCGCTGATCCAGTCCTCCGTGTTCCCGGTCGAGCCCGGCAAGACGCGCACAATGACGATCGTCTACGAACAGTCGCTCGATGCCCACCGCGGGCGGGTGGAGTATGTGCTGCCCCGATCGGCCTCGCTTGCCAGCAGCGTGGTGGAGTGGTCGATCGACATCGAGGTCGAGTCCAACGGCGATATGGGCCCGGTGTTTTCGCCCTCGCACCCCATCGTCACCAAGCCGGTGACCGACAAGCTGATGCGCGTGGGCGTCCCGGTAATGAACGAGCCGGGCCCGTTCCGCATGTACGCCGTGCTCGATGACGACGCGGACGCCACCTGCCTGCTGTACCCCGATGCCCAGGTCGACGGCTCCGGCTGGTTCATGTTCGTCGCCGACGCCCCGGAGCTGCCCGCGGACACCGAGCCTACGCTCCGCGAGGTCACGATCGTGATCGACCGCTCCGGCTCAATGGGCGGCGAGAAGATCAAGCAGGCACGCGAATCGGCCAAGCAGATTGTCCGCGGTATGCGCATGGGCGAGTTCGTCCACATCATCGACTACGCCGACGATGTGCGGTCCTTCAGCGATGCACCGATCGCGCTGACCGGGAAATCCGTCGAACAGATCGTCGCCTACATCGACAACATCCAGGCCCGCGGCGGGACCAACCTCCACGGCGCGCTGCTCGAATCGCTGCGTGTCCCGGCGGCGGAGGAAACACTGCCGATGGTGCTGTTTTTAACCGACGGGCTGGCGACCGTGGGTGTCCGCGACGAGGCGACGATCCGCAAGGACGCCCAAAAGCACAACGACGCCGGCAGGCGTGTGTTCACCTTCGGCGTCGGTTTCGATGTCAACGCCCCGCTGCTCGACGGCCTCGCCCACGACACCCGCGCCGATTCGACCTTCGTCCTGCCCAACGAGGATGTCGAGGTCAAGGTCGGGCAGGTCTTCGACAAGCTCGACGGGCCGGTGATGATCAATCCAGAGTTCTCAGTGCACGCGGTGGATCCGTCTCAGGGCGGGCCGGAGCTGACGCTCGTAGAGCCCAGGGAACTCGGCGACATCTTCTCCGGATCACGGGTGGTCGTGCTGGGTCGGTATGATGACATGCCTGATGGCGGCATGATCTTCGGAGTCGGACCGAAAGTCTTTTTCTGCGGAACGGGCATGACGCCCGAGCAGATCAAGGGGATGAATCGGCCCCAGTTGAAGGCGATCGTCTCAGCCGACGACGCCAGCCCCGCCAACGCTTTCGTCGCCCGCCTCTGGGCCCAGAAACGGATCAACACGCTGATCAACGAGATCCGCCTCGCCGGGGCCGGCGGCACCGAGCCTAACAAGGAGCTGGTCGATGAGATCGTGCGGCTCTCGCTCGAGCACGGGGTCATGACCGAATACACGGCCTTCCTCGCCGACGAGACCATGGGGCTCGAAGTCGCCGCGGCACCCGCCGCACGCGATCAGGCCCGGCAAGGAATCTCCACCGCCAACCGCGCCCGCACGGGTAGCGGCGGGGTATCCCAGTCCGCAAATCGCAAGAACCTGGACTCGGAGCAGCTGCAACGGCAGGTCACGAACAGCGAGGCGGCCGATGAGGGGTATGACTACGCTGGCGGCAGAGTCCAGAGCGAAGGCGTCGTCACCTCGAACCAGTACTACGACGACCAGATGAAACAGATCCGCATCAGCAGCGTTCAGCGCGGGCCCGGCGGCACGCTCTATCGCAAGAACGCCCGCTGGGTCGATGCCCGCCTCGGCGAAGAGGCCGACGCCGAGCCGGATCAGACCGTCGAGTTCGATACCGAGCCCTACTGGGCGCTGGTCGCGGATCTGGCCGCCCAAGGACGCCAGTGGGTCCTGTCCAACCGCGGCGATGTGTACTTCATGAACCATGGCCAGCGCGTGCTGGTCAGGAACCCCGAGTAATCAACCCCGCCAACCGCTGATCCGCCCGCCACGCTTCGCGTATCGTTTGTACCAAGCAACCTTCACTCCAACAGGAGACGCCATATGAACATCTTCCCCAAAAACGCATTTTCATGTATCGCCGCCGGCCTGATCGCCGCCCTCGCCGGGCAGGCGCTCGCCGACGACACCGCCGTCACCATCTATTCCACCGCCCAGCCCGGGGCGATCCCCGCCGACCTCTACCGCCCAGTCCCCGGCGGCGGCAGCGTGGGATATTCCAACTACAACCGCATCCCCGGCTACGCCATCGTCAAGCAGTCGCGGACGCTGGATATCGAAGAGGGCGTCTCGGAACTGAGCTTCCAGGGCGTCGCCGCGCTGCTGGACCCCACCACCGTCATGTTCGAGTCGCTCTCGGACCCCCGAGGCACGACCGTCCTTGAGCAGAACTACCGCTTCGACCTGCTGAGTATGGACAAGATGCTCGAACGCTACATCGACAAGAAGATCATCCTCGACGGCCGAGAGGTCACCCTGCTCTCCGTGTCCGGCGGCGGCATGCTCATCCAGGGCGACGAGGGCACGATCCAGTTCGTGCAGAGCTACGACGGCGTCAAGTTCCCCGAGATGGCCGACGGGCTCATCACACGGCCCACGCTCGTCTGGACCGTCGCCTCGGAAACCGGCGGCGAGCAGGACACCCGCATCTCCTACGAGACCATGGGCATCACCTGGTGGGCGGACTACAACATGGTCTTCCACCCCGGCGAAAACGAGAACAGCGGCACCATCGACCTGGGCGCGTGGGTCTCCATCCTCAACCAATCCGGCGGCTCCTACGAGGACGCCAACCTCAAACTCGTCGCCGGTGATGTCAACCGCATACCACAAGGCGGCGGCGGTCAGTCTCCATTCAGCGGCGGGAGGGAAATGCGCGCCATGGCCGCCGATCAGGGTTTCGAGGAAAAATCCTTCTTCGAGTATCACCTCTACACCCTCGGCCGCCAGACCACCATCCCCGATCGCTCCACCAAGCAGATCGAGCTCTTCGAGCAGGCCCGCGGCATCCCCGTCGAGAAAAAGCTCATGTACGACGGCACCTCCCAGTACATGCGCTACGGCGGGCGTCAGGAGAACCAAGGCTTCGGCATCGATTCCCCCTCCAAGGTCCAGGTCTTCCTGAGCTTCGAGAACAGGGAAGACCTGGGCATGGGCATGCCCCTGCCCTCCGGCCGCATCCGCGTGAGCCAGCTCGATGAGGGCGATGACACCTTCGAGTTCATCGGCGAGGACACCATCGACCACACCCCCCGCAACGAAGAGGTCACGATCACGCTGGGCAACGCCTTCGATGTCGTTGGCGAACGCCGCCAGGTCAGCTTCCAGCGCGGACAGAACTGGATCACCGAGACCATCGAGGTCAAGGTCCGCAACCAGAAGGAGCAGCCGGTGACCGTCCATGTGCAGGAGCACCTCTACCGGTGGACAAACGCCAAGATCACCGATATCTCCCACGATCACGAGATGCTCGACGCGCGGACCATGCACATCCCCGTCACCATCGAGCCAGAGGGCGAAGCGGTCGTGACCTACACCGTCCGCTACGACTGGTGAGCCCCCGCGCCCGCCCGATGAAGGGAGCAGCATGTCATTAGGCGTCATCCTCGTGGTCGAAGACGACAACGCGATCCGGCGCGGAATCGCCGACGCGTTGTCGTATTCCGGCTACACCGTCCACGACGCCCCCGACGGGGCCGCGGGGTTCCAGCTCATCCTGTCCACCGATGCCGACCTGGTCCTGCTGGACATCATGATGCCCAAAATGGACGGCCTGGAGGTCCTGACTCGGTTGCGTCGCGTCAAACCAGCCCAACCCGTCATCTTCCTCACCGCCCGCGGCGAGGAATACGACCGCATCAAGGGGCTCAAACTCGGGGCCGACGACTACATCGTCAAACCCTTCTCCATCGACGAACTCGTCGCCCGCGGCGAGGCCGTCCTCCGCCGCTCGCCCGGCCGGCCAATCGGCCGCGACACGGTCACCATCGCCGGGCGCGAGATCGACTTCCAGCGCCGCGAGGTGCTGCTGCCCTCCGGCGTCCGCCGCTCGCTCACCGATCGCGAGAACGAGGTCCTGGGATTCCTCAGCGCCAACCCAG
>JBBDKK010000097.1:0-4684 GCA_040879395.1 Phycisphaerales bacterium | reverse complement strand
GCCTACTTCGAGGAGCGCGCCATTGGCGAGGTGTTCAACGCGCCGGTGGATGTGCCCAAGGGCAAGCTGATCGACCTTCTGGATGCGATGCTTGAACAGTACGGGTTCACGATCACCTTTGACCCGGCTTCGGGATTCTATATCGTGCAGCCGCTGGCGGATATCCGCCCGGTGTTCGGCGATGAGCTGGCCTCGACGCGGATCATTCCCACGCCCAACATCAAGCCCTCGCTGCTGGTCGAACCGCTGCGGGCGATGGTCGGCGGGGGCGGGCAGGGCGCTCAGGGCGGCACCGGGCAAGGGGGGCCTATCCAGGCGGTCGATGAGCTGGGCGTGCTGATCATCAACGCGCCCTCGCGTGACATCCGCCGGATCGAGCGGATGGTCGATGAACTCATCAAGATCGACCGCGACCAACAGTACATCCGTTTCGAGCTTGACCACCTTGCGGCTCCGATCGCGCTGGACCGGGTCGTAGGCCTGGCGGGCGGGACGCGCGAGCGGCAGAGCATCACGGGCCAGAATCGGGGGCGTGTGAATCAGAACCAGCAGCAGCAAGGGGGCGCGGTGGTGAGTCTCGCCGGCGGGTCGCTGACGAACCTTGGCGAGCGGATGACGATCGACCCGCAGGGCAACGCGCTGATTTTCAAGGGCACGGACAACGAGATCGATCGGGTTCGTCAGTTGCTGGCGGTGATCGATGTGCCCAACACGCTTGAGCCGCGGAACTACTTCGCGGGCTCGTCGGCGTCGCAGATCGCGGACATCGCCAAACGGCGCGGGCTGGGCGAGGTGATTCAGATCGAATCGCAGGCGGATCAGATCAGTCAGCAGTTCAACCGTTTCGGCAACCAGAACAACCAGTTCGACCTCGATGACGAGGGCGGCGAGGGCGGTCCTGTGATGGTGGTCGACCCGGCCCGAGGGAACATCATCTATTACGGTACCCGCGAGCAGCAGGCCCAGTTGGCGGATCTGCTCGATGAGCTTCGGACCGAGGACGAGCGGGTGGTGATCCGTGAGTACACACTCAACCACACCGATGCGCTGACCATCACGGATTTGCTGATGGGGATCATCACCGGCGAATCGCAGACCGGCGAGTCGGACCTGCTCCCGGGAGGGACCAACCGGAACCAGACCTTCTTCAACGGTTTCCCGATGAATGTCGACGGGGAATCGACGGGCGATTTCGATCCTGACAAGATCGCGGTGATCGCCGACGAGTTCTCCAACCAGGTGATCATCAAGGCGCCGATCAAGCAGCAGGATGAGTTGGAGAAGCTCATCGAGCGGCTCGATAAGCAGCGGCCTCAGGTGTATATACAGGCGATGATCGTGTCGGTCACCGACAACGAGGACTTCACGCTCGCGTTTGAGTCCCAGTTCACCTCCGGCGAGTTCAGCGTCGGAACCGACTTCGGGCTCTCGTCGCCGGGGGCCAGTTTCTCCGACCCGAGGAGCGTGGCCACGGGCCTCGACGGGATCACGGCGGCGATCATCAAATCTGAATATATACCGCTGATCATCAATGCCACGCAGTCCAACACCGATGTGCGGATTCTTTCCACGCCGCAGTTGCTGGTGAATGACAACGAAGAATCATCGATTGTTTCGATCGAGGAGCAGCCCTACACCGAGATTTCGCAGGGCGATGGCAACAACAACCTCGTCGGATTCGGCGGCT
Source organism: Phycisphaerales bacterium (assembly GCA_040879395.1). Classification (GTDB taxonomy): domain Bacteria; phylum Planctomycetota; class Phycisphaerae; order Phycisphaerales; family UBA1924; genus UBA1924. Next base: position 2,997 of record JBBDKK010000097.1, on the reverse strand, counting down.
ACGCGGAGGCGGGGACGACGCTGACGGTGACGCCCTCGATCTCCAAGGCCGGTTTCATCCGCCTGCAGTATTATGTGGAGCTTTCCAACTTCTTCGGCACCGGGTCCGATGGCATCCCCCCACCGACTACTCGCCGAACCGTTGAGGGCAGCGCGACGGTGCCTAGCAACGCAACGATCGTGCTCGGTGGCATCACCGTCGACGACATACGCGATACGGTGCTCAAGGTCCCGTTCATCGGTGATATCCCCCTTGTCGGCGAGCTGTTCAGGCGGACCAACAAGGTGAACAACAAGTCGCGTTTGTATGTGTTCCTGACGCCGCGGATCATGTCGGATTCGAACTTTAACGACCTCAAGCTCTTCTCGCAGGGGCCACAGCACGAGATGGACATTGATGACCATGTCCCCGTGATGATGCCCGCCATCATCGGCGTGCCCGGCGGTGATCCATCCCCCAGCCCGCTTCCGCGGCCCGCGAGCGACCTGCCCGGGCCGGCGGTTGCGGAGCCTGATGGCGATACGGGCTTTGGCGATCGGACCGACCGGATCGCGCCCGAGCTGGAGCCGGCGTATATTGAGCACAGGGGCACCGGGGCGGGGAATAACTGAGCCATGGGCAAGATCAACGGACTCATCAAGCGCGATCAGAACGCGGGGCGTGACAAGGACGCAGCGCCGGTGGTTGTCGATCGCTGGAACGAGGCGGCCCGGGCGTTCGGGGAGATCAAGCTCTCCGGCGATCAGTTGCGGGCGTTCGCCTCGATCGAGGGCAGCGACGATGAGCCGTGGGATGTGATGCTCCAGACGCTGGCGATCGACGAGGTCAGCGCGCTCAAGCTGCTGAGCCAGCGGACGGGGCTGCGTTTCGTCGCCGAGCCGCGGCTCAACGAGTCGTCGTCGCGGTTCTACGAGCTGATCGATCAGGACGACGCCCGGGCGTCGAGCGTGGCGTGCATCGAGCGGCAGGACGGTGCGTTCGTGATCGCCACCAGCAGGCCGATGCAGCCGAGCGTGCTCTCGATGCTCGAGGACACGCTCGATGCGCCCATCACGGTGGTGCTGGTGCCGCGGGCGGCGGTGGCGAGCATGATCAACCGCGGCTACGAGCAGCGGGGCGACCTGGTCACGGAGATCGTCGAGGACATCCCGCTGGACCAGGACGCGATCGAGAAGGCCGCGGGTTCGATCGGCAAGAGCAACGACCTGCTGGCCCAGGCGCGGCAGACGCCGGTGATCCGGCTTGTGAACATGATCCTGTTCGAGGCGCTGCGTCGCGGGGCGTCGGATGTGCATGTCCATCCGATGGAGGAGCGGCTGGCGATCCGGTTGCGTATTGACGGGATGCTGGTGGACGCATTTGCTCCCCCGCTGTCGCTGGCCTCGGCGATCTCGTCGCGACTCAAGGTGATGACCGAGCTGGACATCGCCAACCGCCACGCGCCCCAGGACGGGCAGACGACGGTGCGGATCGGGCAGAAGAAGATCGACATCCGCTTGTCGGTCATCCCGACGATCTTCGGCGAGCGGATCGTGCTGCGTCTGCTGGACCAGTCGCAGAACGAGCTGGACCTGTCTGCGATCGGGATGAGCCGCAAGCTGCAGACGGCGCTGATGGACTGCGTGGAGCGGCCCAACGGGATCCTGCTCGTCACCGGCCCGACCGGCTCGGGCAAGACCACCACGCTGTACGCCGCGCTGGGACGCATCGACCGCGACAGCCGCAATGTGATGACGATCGAGGACCCGGTGGAGTATCACCTCGACGGCATCAGCCAGATGCAGGTGAATGTCAAGCGGGGCGTGACCTTCGCCAACGGGCTTCGCTCGCTGCTGCGACAGGACCCGGATGTGATCCTGGTGGGCGAGATCCGCGACCCCGAGACCGCCCAGCTCGCGATCCAGGCCTCGCTGACGGGACACTTCGTGCTGGCCACCCTGCACACCAACGATGCCCCCAGCGCGATCCCGCGTCTGCTGGACATCGGGGTCGAGCCGTACCTCGTGACCAGCTCGCTGGTGGGCGTGCTGGCCCAGCGACTGCTACGCCGCGTGTGCACGGCCTGCAACGGGACGGGCACCAAGGGCGGCGAGTCCTGCGAGACCTGCTTCGGCACCGGCTACAAGGGCCGGCTCGCGGCCCACGAGCTGATGCTGATGAACGACGAACTGCGCCGCCTGACCGGCCAGCGTGCCGACGGCGTGACGCTCTACGAGGCCGCGGTGGACACCGGGTTCGAGCCGATGAAGGTGGACGCGATGGAGAAGGTGCGGCAGGGTTTGACAGACGAGGCGGAAGTCTTCCGCGTGCTGCACTGAGTGGTCCTAATGTCGTCAATGGCTGAGATCGATGGCTCCCTGCTGGAACCGATGCGCGTTGAACCAACGGCGATGAGCAACGGTGTCGTCAGGCTCGAGCCGCTCGATATTGCACACGCGGTGGATCTGCACGCGGCGATCGATGACCGAGCGTTCGAGTTTATGCCGATGCGTTCATCGGTCCGGACGCTTCCCGAGGTCCGGCGATACATCGGATTCCAGAGTAGCCGTCCGGACACGATCGCGTTCGCGGTCATCGACAACACGAGCGGGCGGGCGGTGGGGTCGACGAGTTTCATGAGCATCCGGGCCGAACACCGTTCGCTGGAGATCGGCTCGACCTGGCTCGCGGCGAGCGCCCGCGGGACGCGGATCAATCCGGCGATGAAGCACCTGATGCTTAGGCACGCGTTCGATACGCTGGTCGCGGTGCGGGTGGAGCTGCGGACCGATGCGCTCAACGCCCGCTCTCGCCGGGCGATCGAGAAGCTCGGGGCGGTGCCCGAGGGCGTGCTGCGGAGCCACATGATCATGCCCGACGGGCGGCTGCGGGACACGGTAGTGTACGCGATCACGCGGGCGGAGTGGCCCACTGTCCGCGAGCGACTGCGGTCCCGGTTTGATGCATAAAAAACCTCGCCCGGAGGGAAACGGGCGAGTAAGCGCAGAACGGGCATAC
>JBBDKK010000096.1:0-4715 GCA_040879395.1 Phycisphaerales bacterium | reverse complement strand
CCATCAACCGGCACACTCACATCCTTGGACACATCCGGAACCTTCCCGTTCCGCTCCACCAGCACCAGCTCATACCCATGATGCAGTTTCACCTTGCTCGCCCCCGTCACGCTCGTCCGTAGCTCGACAACATCGTCATACCGAATCGGCCGCCGATACTTCACCTCCACCTTCGTCACCACCAGAAACACGCCCGCGGTTTCAAGGGCCGCGTAGCTCTCCCCCACCGCCCGCAACAACTCCGTCCGCCCCATCTCCATCCACGGCAGATAGCTCGAATGATGCGCCACCCCCATCGGATCGCACTCGACATACCGAACGCGGATGCGGGTGGAACCGGTGGCTGGGGGGGTCTGTTTCTCAGATGATCGCATGGGCAAGGCTAGGGAGGGAGGAGGCCGGAGGCAGCGGCGCACAAAAGGGCCGAGCAACGCTCTTCGCGCCGCCCGGCCCCTCCCTCATATCGGGAGCACAAGAACCCGGTCGGGCTCAGGGACAGCCCGCGCTGAAAGCAGAAAGGAACGCCGAGATATCAAAGAAGTTGAGCATCCCGTCATCGTTGAGGTCCGCCGTGCATTCCGCGGCGGCCTGCGGCTGAAACTCAAACGCGCCCAGATCGATGCACAACTCCCAAACCGACACCCCGGTGTTCTCGGTGTCAGGATCATCCAGATTCCGCACGTCGCCATTGATATCGGTTTGGACATCCAAGACACTGATGTACCCGAAGCTTGCCCCGCCGAAGATGCCCCGCGAATCGCCCGCGTCGATCGCCGGCGACCCCGCCGCCAGGCGGTAATCTCCGCCGGCCGCATCGACGAACATCGGGTCGGCGCTAAAGTTCCCATTCGCATCGGTCATGCCGCTGGGCGCTTCAGGCACCAGCGAGAAGAATGGGTTCAACTGCCCGGCACCCGTGTGCGAAGCGGCAGAGGCGTTGACCACGATCGTGTTGAGCAGGTTCGTGTTCGCGTCCGCACGCAAGGACTCGAAGGTATCGCTCACACCGGGCGCGAGCACATCGTTGTTCACGAAGGTGCAGTTGATCGCCTCGAAGATCTGCTCGTTGCGTACAGCGCCGCCGAGGTCCGCCGCGGTGTTGAACTCGAACACGCAGTTGAGCGCCTGGATGACATCCTGGTCCGAGACCCAGACCGCCCCCCCCGCCTCGTCGGCGTGGTTCATCGAGAACACGCAATCGCGCGTCTCCATGATCCCCGCGGACCCCGTGCCCAAGAGCGCGATCGCTCCCCCCCAGCGGGACGCGGTGTTGCCCAGGAACGAGCATCCCGAGATGGTCGCGATATCCCCGGCGGCGGCGTACCCGAACCCGCCGCCGTCGCTGGCGGAGTTGTCCTCGATCACGCAGTCGATGAACGCCTTGGACAGCATCCCCGCGATATGGATGCCGCCCCCCGTGGCGTTCGCGCTGTTGCCGCGGATAATCGTGTTGGTCACCGTGCCGCCGCCAGACATGTACAGCCCGCCGCCGCTGTTGGCGGTTATGCTGTCCTCGATGACGCAGTCGGTGATCTGGGCCGTCGTGTTGACCTCAATGGCGACGCCTCCGCCGGCGCTGGTCGAGAAACCGTTGCTGAAGGTCAGCCCCTCAAGCACGACATCCGTGCCCGCCCCGGTCACCCGCAGGCATTTATTGAGGTTCTGCCCGAATATGACGACCTCGCCGCCCCCGGCGTTGCGCAGCGTGAGATCCTTGCCGGTGATCAGCAGGTTCTCTGCGTACAACCCGGGCTGGATGACGATCTCGTCGCCGCCGGCGGCGTTGGCGATGGCGGCGGTGATGGTGATGAAGTCGTAGTCGTTAAAGTTTGGCCCCACCGTGAGCGTGTCGCTCAGGGCGGGCGCGGAGAAAGCGGCCAGGGCCAGCAGGCCCGTCATGGTGATTCGCAGTTTCATCGTGTGCTCCTTGTGCTTGGTGTTCTCTCGGGATTGATCTCCCCGGACAACCAAGCGACAACGCGATGCCCCGCGCCCGACACAATGTGCGAAATTATCCGCTGCTCAGGGCGCGACCGGGTCGGCGTACCGCCTGGCCAGATCCCGGCGCCCGACGCTCTCGTAGTGCCGCGCGATGCTTTTGCCCGTGATCCGGGTGTAGCGGTGGTCCGCGCCGAGCGTCTCACGGAGTCCCTCATGCCCGGCAAGCAGCATGCGCTCGGCCTGGGCCGCCTCGCCCAGACCCGAGTACGCCCGCCCCAGCAGCGAGCAGGTGATCAGGGTCCGGTGGTGATCCTGGCCGTACACGCGACGGCGCGTTTCCAGCACCCGGGTGAGCAGCTCGCGGGCCTCCTCGTAGCGGGCCATCTGCAGATACAGCACGCCCAGGTTGTCCAGCCCCACGAGCGTGTCGGGATGGTCTTGGCCGAGCACACGCACGCTGTAGGCGACCGATTCCTCGTGGAGGTGGGCCGCCTCGTCGTATTTCTCCAGCCGCGTGAGGACGATCGCCAGATTCGAAATCGCCTCGTAGGTCAGTTCATCCTCGCCCAGTCGCTCGCGGGCGACCGCCAGCGCCCGGCGGATATACACCTCCGCCTCGGGCGTGCGGGCGAGGTGGAACAGCAGCCCCCCGCGGGCCAGAAGGGTCTCGACGCGTGTCCGCGCAGAGACGCCCCCCGTGTCCATCATCGCCTCGGTCGTGTCCATGTACGACATCGCACGATCGAGTTCGTCGGTGTCCGAATAGAGGGCCGTCAGCCCGTTGCGCCGCCGGATGACCGTATCGGTATGGAGCCCGAGTTCCTGAGAAATCGCTACGGAGCGCTCCAGGTACGCCTCGGCTTGGACGAAGGCGTTGAGGTCCCGCAGCTGCGAGCCCATCAGGAACGAGATCTCGGCCTCGACCTCCGGGGCGTCGGCGAAGCGTTCGCCGATACCCTCCGACGCGCGGAGCATGGCGTCCAGCAGCGTGATGTCGAGATCGCCTCCGCGGGCCGGGTCGGCCGTGGAGAACAGATCGACGGTGAGGAACTCGTTGACCAGCGTCTTGACATGCTCATCGTGCTCGGCCATCTGGCGCTGACGGGTCGCCTCGCCCAGCGCCAGCGACACCGCGATCAGCGCCGCCGCCATCACCAACATGACCCCGCAGACCGAACCCACGAGCACCGGGTTCCGCTGCGAGAACCGCCTGAACTGATACCAGGTGCTCGGTTTTCGGGCCATGATCGGCGCGCGGCGCTGGTACCGGGCCAGATCGTCGCGCAGCTCGCCGGCATCGGCGTACCGACGCCCCGGCTCGCGGTCCATCGCCCGCCCGATGATCGTCGCCAGATCGCCCCGCAGCGCCCCCTCGCCCGCCCCCAGCGTCGTCGCGTCGCCCTCGCGGATGGCGTGGATCAGCTCGTAGATGCTCGAATCGTGCTTGGCGTACGGGTGCGCCCCCAGCAGCAACTCCGCCCCGATCACACCCAGGGCGTAGACATCCGTCGACGGCGTGGGCGCACGCCCGTCCGGTTCGAGCTGCTCGGGGGCCATGTACCGCAGCGTACCCAGCAACTGCCCATCCTGCGTCAGCTGCGTCCGCTGCTCGATCCCCAGATCCACGGCGATCCCGAAGTCCAGCACATGCGGCCTGCCCTCGGCATCCACAAGGATATTGCTCGGCTTGAGGTCCCGGTGGACGATCCCCGCGCCGTGGGCGTGGGCCGCGGCGTCGCAGACCGCGCGGAAAAGTTCGACCCTGGCTTCGATACCAAGCCCGCGGCCTTTGGCGTATTCGGTGATCGGCTCGCCGCGGACCAGTTCCATGGCCACATACGGCACGCCCCGCCCGTCCTCGTCGGCGATCCCCGACTCGTAGATCGTCGCGATGCCCGGGTGGCGCAGGCGGGCGAGGATCTGGGCCTCGGACTCGAACCGGCGCAGGATCTTTGCGTGCAGCGTCCGCTGCCGGATGACCTTGAGCGCGACCGGGCGGCGCGGGCTGCGCTGGATCGCCTCGTACACGATGCCCATGCCCCCCTCGCCCAGCACACCCACGATCTCGAATCCGCCCACCCGGCGCGGGGCATCGCCGACCGATTCCGTCTCGGCCTGCATCACGACCACCCCGGGCGTGAGGGCGGGGCTGGGATGCTCGTCGGCCGCCAGCAGCGCCCGGACCTCATCGCCGAGCGCATCGTCGCCCGCGCACAGCTCCGCCAGGCGCTGCTCGCGCTCGTCGGGCCCGAGATCGCACACGGCCGCGAAGATCGCCTCCACGCGGGCGAACCGGTCCCGGCCCGGATTGTCACCGCCGCGCTCAGGCATTGCCCGCCCCACCGTCGATCATTCTCTGGAGCCAGGCACGCGCGAAGCGCCAATCACTCGATGCCGTCGAACGCGCGATGCCTAATACCCTCGCTGTGGTTTCCTCGTCCAGCCCGCCGAAGAACCGCAGCTCCACCACCCGCGCCTTGCGCTCGTCGAGTTCCCGCAGTCGCCCGAGCGCCTCGTCGAGGGCGATCAGCTCCGCCGGGTCGAGGGCCTCGCTGCTCTCGGGGTCGGCGATGGTCAGCGACACCCGCCCGCGTCCGCCGCCTCGCTTGATGCGGCTGACGCCCCGGGCATGGTCGATCAGGATCCGCCGCATCGTCCGCGATGCCAGCAGGAAGAAGTGGTCCTGCGACCCGACCTCCAGCTCGCTGCTCCCCGCCAGCCGCACCCACGCCTCGTGGACCAGGGCCGTCGGCAGGAGCGTGTGCGATGCCCGC
>JBBDKK010000095.1:0-4733 GCA_040879395.1 Phycisphaerales bacterium | reverse complement strand
CCCCCCGCCGGTTGCCGGATCACTCTTCCACGCGGTTCATCTTCACACGCTGGGTCATGGTCATGCTCAGGATCGGCTCGGGCATGCCCTGCATGGTCCCGTCCATGTTCATGACGGTCGTCATGTTCATCGCGTCCACCACCCCGTCATCGATATCAAACCGCATCGAACCGGTGACCTTGGCATCGCTCATGGTCATGGTGACCTGCTGCTCGACGATCTGGGGCATCGACATGGAGCCGGTGATCGAGATCGAGGCGATGCCGTCCTCCACCGAATCGAGGGTCAGATCGAAGCTGGTCGTCATCTCGCCGAAGGGGAAGGGGACCTTGAACTCGCGCTTCCAAGTGTCCCCGGGTTCCACGGCTTCTTGGGGGAGCAGCTTGAACTGCATCTCCTGCGTGGCCATCACGGTGTCCTTGTTCGTCACCGCGGCCGCGCCGGCCTGCGCAGTGGGATCTTCCATCGCCGCGACGGCCTTCTGGAGATCGCCGATGTTGGGCACATCAAGGATCGTGCCGTCCGAGGCGACCAGCAGGTGGATATCCAGCCCGACCGTTCCCGCCATCGACGCCACGGTGGGGTTTGACAGCTTGGCCCGATCCTGGGGGTTGGCCGAGTCGTAGTCCACTTCCATGCCCGGCACATTCAGCGAAAACTCGACCCGGTCCGTCGTGTTGCCCAGCAGGATCGATCCGTCCTCATTGGCCTCCAGCAACCGGACGGTGGTGTGCGTGGTTACGCTGGTATCGCTGGTCATGTTCTGACCCTGGATGGACTGCTCCTGGGTAGAGTCCTGCACCGTGACATAGCGCACGGGCGCATCGGCATCGAACAGGTACACCAGCTCGACGGGTTCGGCCCCGAGGCAGGGCAGGGCGAAGAGGGCAAGAGCAAACGCGGGCGCGGCGGTGGTCAGACTTGGCATATCGGTGGTCTCCTTGGCGGGCATTCTACCGCCAAGCCCCCGCCGGCTCCCCGATACGGGGGCGGAATCCTGCACGCGACCCCGCCCGGGGGTACTATCGTCCACATATGGCCACCATTAATGATCGCGTCCCCGTCTCCAACACCAAACGCATCGCCGTCCTCACCGGCGGCGGCGACTGCCCCGGGCTCAACGCCGTCATCCGCGCCGTCGTCAAGGACGCAATCAACCACGGCATCGAGGTCTACGGCATCGAGGACGGCTTCCTCGGGCTCATCGAGGACCGAATCCGTCCGCTCGATCTCGACGATGTCTCCAACATCCTCACACTCGGGGGCACGATCCTGGGCTCCAACAACAAGACCAACCCGCAGAAATACCCCGTGGGCAAGAACGAGGACGGCTCGCTTAAATACAAAGACCTCACCGATGTCTGCGTGACACACCTGAGTGTCCGCAAGATCGAAACCCTGATCGTCATCGGCGGCGACGGCACCATGTCGGCCGCCGAGCCCATCAGCCGCCGGGGCATCAACTGTATCGGCGTGCCCAAAACCATCGATAACGACCTCCACGGCACGGACATCACCTTCGGCTTCCAGACCGCGGTCTCCGTGGCCACCGACGCCCTCGACCGCGTGCACACCACCGCCGCCAGCCACCATCGCGTGATGGCCGTGGAACTCATGGGTCGCAACGCCGGCTGGCTGACCCTGCACGCCGGGCTAGCCAGCGGGGCCGATGTGATCCTGATCCCCGAGATCGAGTTCGACCTCCAGAAGGTCTGCGACTTCTGCCTCAAGCGCTCAAGCAAGGGCAAACGCTTCACCATCATCGCCGTCTCCGAGGGCGCGCGCCCCCTGGGCGGCAAGCAGATCGTCGAACGCGTCGACGAGTCCTCGCCCGACCCCATCCGCCTGGGCGGCATCGCCAAGTGGCTGGCCGACGAGATCGAGAAGTGCACCGAGATCGAGTCACGCTATGTCGTCCTGGGCCACACCCAGCGCGGCGGCACCCCCGTGCCCGGCGACCGCGTCCTGGCCACCCAGTTCGGCCACCACGCGATGGAACTGCTAAAGATGGGCAAGCAGAACCGGCTGGTGGTCATGCAGGGCGGCCAACTGAGCGATGTGGACATCCAGTCCGCCGCCAACAAGCAGCGCCTCGTGCCCAAAGACCATCCGTTGGTCGCGGCGGCCCGGAGCGTTTATACCTGCTTCGGGGACTGAGTTTTCTTTCAAGGTGGCACAGGCGTCCCGCCTGTGCGTATCCCGCACCGTACAAGAGCACAGGCCAGACACCTGTGTACCGCCGAAATCTTCCGCCCCTCAAACCCAATACAATCCACAGGAGGTCTCACTCATGCGCTCAACCGGAACATCCTATCTCCTGTGGTGTCTCTGCCTTGTCGGCTTCAACGGCATCCACCGCATGTACAACGGCAAATGGATCACCGGGCTCATCTGGTTCTTCACGCTGGGGCTGCTCTACATCGGCCAGATCATCGACCTGTTCCTCATCCCCGGCATGACCGACGAGGCCAACTACGAGGAACGCCTCCGCCAGGAACGCGTCGAGCGGAGGGTGGCCGCGGACATGCGGTACTGAATCTGCCAATCAGAACGGTGGCATCTCTTCATCCCCGAAATCCACATCATTTCCCGACCCGTCCCGGAAGTTCGCCTCCGGGCCGGTCTTCTTGCCCGGCGCGAAGGTATGCGATGTCGAGGGTGAGGGCGTGGACGGGCCGAAGTCGGATGCTGGTTGGGGCGGTGTGGGCGCGAAATCCGGGCCGTCGAAACCGCCGTGCTCGCCGTAGCTCCCGCCCTCCATCTCGCGGCTGAAGCCGTAGCTCCCGCCCGAGTGCAGCCCGTCGTGGGTCTTGAAGCGAACCGTGCCCGCGTCCCAGATCAGCTTGACGGTCCCCGTTGGGCCGTTGCGCTGCTTGGCGATGATCAGCTCGGTGAGGTTGAGTTTCTCGCGGTTGTCCTCGTCGAACTCGGGGTTGGTCGGGTCCCACGCGGGCTCGCCGCGGTGGTAGTAGCTCTCGCGGTGCAGCAGCATCACCACATCGGCATCCTGCTCGATCGAGCCCGACTCGCGCAGGTCCGACATCTTGGGCCGGTTGCCCTCGCGCTGTTCTGCGCCACGGTTGAGCTGCGCCAGGCACACCACCGGTACCCGCAGCTCACGCGCAAGGGCCTTGATCGAACGCGAGATCTCCGAAACCTCCACCTGCCTGCTCTCCCGCGCCGAGGTAGGCGACGAAAGCAGCTGCAGGTAGTCGATCACGATGCAGCCGATGTTGTACCGCTGCTTCATCCGCCGCGCCTTGGCCCGAAGCGTCAGCACCGTCATCCCCGGCGTGTCGTCGATATAGATCGGCGCCTCGGCCAGCTCCGCGCTGGCCCGGTGCAGCTTGTCCCATTCGCTGTCGTTCACCCGCCCGGTGCGAAGCTGGTTGCTGTCCACGCCCGAACGCGACGAAAGAAGCCGCTGCACCAGCGCGCCCCGCGCCATCTCCAGCGAGAACACCCCCACCGGCACCGGGTTGTTGATCCGCTTTGGAGACCACGGCGTCGCCCCGCCGAAGGCGATCTGCTCGGCGATGTTGAGCGCGATCGCCGTCTTGCCCATTGAAGGTCGGGCGGCCAGGATCAGCATCTCCTCGGGCTGAAGACCCGAGAGCAGCTCGTCGAGGTCCGCAAACCCCGTCGCCGTCCCCGAGACCGCCTTGCCGTCGGCCTGCTCGATCCGTTCCATCTCCGCCAGCAGCAGTTCCTTGAGCGTCTCGGGCTCGGCGTTGATGTCCTCGGACGCGATGTCGAAGATCCGCTTCTCGGCAAGGTCCAGCACCGATTTGGCCGCGTCGATCCCCCCGCCGCCCTGGTTGTAGGCGTCGTACAGAATCTGTCCCGCGGCGTCGATCAGCTTGCGCAGGCGCGCACTGTCGGCCACCAGCTTGGCGTAATACGGGGCGTTGGCCGCGCTGGGCACCGCCTCGGCCAGCTCCATCAGGTACCCGGTGCCCCCGATCTGGTCGATGAGCCCCTTGGCCCGAAGGGACTCGGTGAGCTGCACCAGATCACCCGACTGGTGGGCCTCGTAGGTGTCCACCAGCGTCTGGTAGATCACCCCGTGCGATTCCTTATAAAAGGGCTCGGCGTTGGGGATCAGCTCCACGACATCATTGAGGATCGCCGGGTCCAGAAGGATCGAGCCCAACAGCGAGCGTTCCGCATCGATGTGGTGCGGGGGGGTCCGGTCGAAAAGCTTGCCCATATCGGGGATTTCGGCCCGCTGGCGGGACCGCTCGCCGCCGCGGAAGCCGGAACCTTGCTTGGATTCGTAAAGGGTTGAGTCGCTCACAAGGGCATTCTAACCGAGCGGGCCAAGCGGGAACTTTAGTCGACAGCTTACCCCGGTAAAACGGGTCGTTTTGGGGGATACCCTATGCACATGTCCACTGACGACCACGCATCCCAGTTCTACGACGCCGGCGAGGGCCTCCCCGACGACCTGCCCGAGTCGCCCTTCCCCATCTTCAAGGCATGGTTCGACCACGCGTGGGCCCAGATGGCGACCCCCAACCCCAACGCCATGACGCTGGCCACCACCCACGCCGACGGCATGCCCGACGCCCGGATCGTCCTCTGTAAGGACATGGATATCGATCCCGGCTGTATCCTCTTTTATACCAATGAGCACGGCTCCAAGGGCCAGCAGCTCCAGCGGGTTTCTTTCGCTTCCGCCGTCTTCCACTGGGACCACGACCAGCGCCAGGTGCGGATCCGTGGCCCGGTCA